>DBYV01000019.1:0-27719 GCA_002310995.1 bacterium UBP6_UBA1177
GTAAGTCCTTCGAGTGTCGATTTTCCAATAGCATGCTGCGGTCTATCGAGCTCAAAGCGCGGCAGTTTGGCTGTTCTTAGAGACATCGCCTCCATCGAAATCATAATACCCGGCATGATCGCGCCGCCTATATACTTTTTTTCGGGAGTTACGATGTCGAGCGTTATCGCGGTTCCTGAATCAATAATGAAAGAACCCTGCGGATAGATGGCGGAAGCTGCGACCGAGTTTGCGATTCTGTCGGCTCCGATTTCGGAAGGATTCAAGATATCCAATGAAATTCCGCACTTGGTATTATATCTCAAAAATAGTGGCTTCATATTCAAAAACTCGATCGAAAAACGCTCCCATGCGTGATTCCATGTCGGAACGACCGAGCTGATTATGCACTGTGCAATATCTTTAGTCTCGATTCTGTCAAACATCATAAGCGCCGAAAGTTTCGCAGCGATATCATCCACTGTGAGAGTTCTGTCAGTTGAGATTCTCCACCTTCTTATAAGATTTTCGCCTTTGTAAATTCCTACAACCGTGTTGCTGTTGCCGATATCGACTATAAAAATCATGTTGCCTCCTTAAAAATTCACCACGTCGCGGTTTTCATTAACCTCGTAAAGCCCGTTAAGGCCGACATTGAAGAACTCATCTTCATAAATATAGCTGTAAATCATGTAAAAACGCATAACTTTTTTGACATAATCACGCGTTTCCTTGAATGGAATCATCTCGACAAAAAGATAGGCCTCCTTCTTGCCGTAACGAGATATCCAGTCGGAAACATTGTGCGGACCGGCATTGTAGGCAGCCGTTGCGGCAATAAGGTTATTATCGAAGCGTTTCAGGAGCTTTGAAAGATACCAGACTGAAGCTTTCATGCTGTCGTAAGGGTCCATCGGGTCTTTGATTTTGATTCCGCCAAATTTGCTGATTTTTTCAAAAGTCTGCGGCATTATCTGCATAAGTCCGAGCGCTCCGACATTCGATGAAAGAGATTCTCGGTAGTAAGTTTCGGCGCGCATTATTGAATAAATGAGCTGTACCGGAACATTGAACTCTCCTGCAAGTTTCAGTACGACTTCAAGATAAGGTGTCGGATATAGCAGGCGCCAGTCCTCTTTTTTGCCGTAATGCGGCGAATAAGTGAGGTCAGGACTGAGCTGATTGTAATAGTAGCTTGTGACTTTGGCTGTCTTATTGAAAAATTTGTTATAGACAAGATGGATATTTGAAAGAATCTCTCTGTAGTTCGACGAAAACTCGTCAAGAATCTGCGCTTCAGGCATAGGAATCTTCATTGAAGAAGCGTTCTTCGCGTGCTTTATTTCATTGTAAGAGGTATAAGTCCGCATCATATCTACATAAAACTCTACTCCGTCAAGATTGTCAGCCTTAAGAAAAAGGTCTATCATTATGGCAGGCTCGCGTTTCTTTATTTTAGCCGGGAGCTGGCTTACAGCATCGATAAACTCATCTTTCGACGCATTGATTCTAACTCTGTTTGAAAGCCATTTTTCCGAAGTCGCCGAGACATTGTCAAAATTTGGTTTCTTCTTGAACTCATCACGCTCAATTATGTGGAAATATGTAAAGTCATAGTATGAAATAAAGCTGTTAACACTTTCTGAAATACCGCTTTCATCGACCGAGCACTGGAAATTAAAATCCGAAAGCGCTGCGCAGTAGCCGTTTATCCTGTCCAGAAGCGCAGTAAGCCCCGTTATCGCCTCATAACTCCCCTTCCCGTCAACGAATTTGTCATAGTTCATCTTCTCGGAAAGAAGAAACTCCGACCACATCGTGAAGGCATAAAGATCGTTCCCTTCGAAAAGATAGATAAGGCCGAGTTTGTAGAGCGAAAGCATGAAATATTTCGAGTTCTGCTTCATTGCGACTATTCCGCCGAGGATCTCCTTGCTCTTTTCTGACATGCCGTTTTCGAAATACACCAGCGCGGAAAGGAATTTCATTCTGTCTTTCTGCGTTCCGGCGAACTCGTCCGAAGATTTGAGGAGAAAATCTGCTGCCTCGACCTCGCGCCCCGCCTGATTCAGAACCCTGTATTTTTTGTTCACAAGCTTATATTTCGCATCGTTCGCTTTCGTCTGCTTGGAAATTGCGTCGTCAAGCATCTTCAGCGCGTCGGAATAGCGTTTCGCTGAAATCAGATAATCGGCAATCTCAAGATTCGCAGGAAACGGAAGATTCAGATATTCATCGGTAAAAAACTGCGAAAGCTTGTTTTCGCGCCGCATTATCGAAAGCCATCTTACATAGTAGGGCGAGGAAGAATTCGGAACACCTTTGTTTTTCTTGAGTTTGACGAGCCTGTCAACGATCGGAGATTTCCACGAAAGAGAACCGTAACTGTCGAAATATTCGACATAATCTTTGAGAAATGTAACCTGCGGTTCGCCGTTCTTTTCCAGAGCCAGAATCCTATTGAAAGCGGCGACACCGTTATCCTGCGCATCAAGACATTTGTCATAAAATTCAATCGCCGAATCATACTGTTTTCTGTAAAGCGCGACATCACCTTTTATGCACTCGAGATCGCTGAAAAGATAGTAAACCGGATACGAACTTTTGATTTCGTCTATGATCTCGAGAGCCTGGTTGAAACGCTTTCTCGCCGCGAAAGTCTTAACCAGCATCACTTTGTAGTAAAGCGTGTTTTTCACATCGTTAGGCAGAGAATTGATAAGTTTTTCGGTTTCGTCGTATCTCGCAAGTTTTAGAAAAAGCTCGATTTTCATTATCGTGGAATCTGTTTTGGACGCGAACTCCGCCTGGTCAATATGCGATTCGGCAAGTACAAATTCGCCAGCTTTGAAAAGCTCTCTGATGCAATCTTCGGTGATCTTTTCATCGTTCAGACAATCGTGATAGGCAAAAACAGGAAATGTAAAAAACAGGACCAAAAACTGAAGAAAAAGCGACGGTTTCATGCGAACCTCTCCAAAATCCGCACAATATTAAGAAAAGAGGATTTTTTTTCAATGATAAAAACGGGTTTAATGAAAAATTTAAGCGTGATGGTATCCTGAGCCGCTGTTTATGGAAAGTCCGCGGTAGATCTGCTCAAGAAGGTTTATTCTTGCCAGCTGGTGCGGAAGCGTCCACGGCGCGATCGAAAGAGTGAGGTTTTCGTTTATGTCGCCGAAACCGTAAGCTCCCCCTATCACGAAGCAGATTGAGCCGTGAGAAACCGATTTTTCGCTTAAAAGTTTGGCAAAAGCAAGCGAGTCGAGCCCTTTTCCGCTTTCACGCAAAGCGACCACAAACGAGTTAGAAGGTATTGATTTTATTATGTTTTCAGTTTCAAGTACGATATCGTTGCGCTCTTTCAGTTCTATTATTTCAAGAGGAGAATAAATTTTTATCCTTTTCTGGAAAAAATCGTCTATCTCCCTGAACTGGCTTTTGAGTTTTCCTACAACGATTAAAGTGATTTTCATTACTGAAGATAAGAACTTATATCGACTTTCGCGCAACCGCTCCAGATGTCTTCAAGAGAATAGTAGTCGCGCAGTTCCTCAAGCATGATGTTTATTACGACGCTTCCCGCATCGACAAGAATCCATTTCGCGCTCGTCTCGCCTTCGACAAGAGGTTTGGCAAATCCTGCTGTCTTGAGCTCGCGGAAAAGCGAATCGGCCATAGTCGTATTGTGCTGGGTGCTGGTTCCCGTTACAAAAACCATAAAATCGGTATATCCAGACTTTTTCTCAACATCAAAAACCATGATGTTAACACCTTTTTTATCGGAAAGCGTGCGGATAACTGTCTCTAATTTTTCATTCTTCGTCATGTTTTTCTTCCTTTTTTTCTACTTTCTTTTTCATTATATTTACAGAAGACTCAAGCGTTCTTCTGTGGTATTCTTCGTTATATTCAGGTTCAGGAATTGTTTCTGCAAAATCTGTCGAAAGGTTGCGCGTTCCTTTAATGTTTAAAGTTACATCATCATCGGTAAACTTGAACGAAAGTTCCTCTATTTTCATTTCGGCAACAGCACCTTCGAGAGAGACAAAAACAGTCATTTTTCCTTTGATATTTTCTTTCTTTTTTCCTGCCAGACCAGCAATTAAAGAATCATCACGCATCTCTTCGGTGCCCTGAAGATTCTGGAGATATTTTTTCTCAGGAAGTGCTACCCTATCCGTTTTTTTATCGCTGAAAACGATCGTTACAAGATGACCTTTGAACGCACCGATTTTCCACGCTTTTTCAGATTCTATTGAAGCGTGGTCGCGCAGCATGAGATAAATAGAAGGAATTGCTCCAAAAAGGTTGTCCCTGAGAGAAATATGTTCGCCCATGCTGAAGGTTTTTGTGAACTCGCCGCCGAACTGCTTGCGGTAAAAGAAATTGTCGCGCCAGATCACGTCCCAGCCTTCGTTTTTATTATTCTGATAACTGATTGAAAAGTTTCCTGATTTGTCACTTCTGTATTTTGAAGATTCATGCAGTTCAAGTTTTCTCTCGGAACTTTTCTCATTTCCTTCTTCATCATTGGTTTTGATAACAGAAACTGTCTCGTAATCCATACTCTGGGAAAAAGAATATATCCCGTTTTTGTCGCGGAAATAAGAAACAGGTGCAACTATCAGCTTTTCAAGTTCATCAAGCGAAGTGTAAAGCTGATTTTCGTCTATTTTGGGTTCATAGGTTTCTTCGTTAAGTACACGCCACTTGCTTTCAACATTTTTATTGCCGTCAGAACACGCAGCCAGCATCAATATTAGAGCAAAAAAACAAAAAAACTTTTTCATTTCACACCACCAAACAAAAAAAACGGAGTATTTTAACGATTTTTACCGTAATTTCAAGTGTCGTTTTTTTGAAGACTAGCTCTAACAATCAATCCGAAAGCGGGAAAAAAGTGTTTTTCAGAAAAAAGCGGCTGATTTTACGCTTGAATCGAGATTTTTTCTTGAAATTGCAAAAACTCTAAATAAATTACGCGCGTTTTTTTGGAAACGGTCTTTTATGAAGGATTAAGATGGGTAATTTAGTAAGAAACGACAAAATCAGGAACGTGGCGATCATCGCTCACGTTGACCACGGCAAAACAACACTTGTTGACGCAATGTTCAAGCAGAGCGGCGTATTCCGCGAAGGCGAGATCGTAAACGACAGGATCATGGACAACATGGATCTCGAGCGTGAGCGCGGCATCACGATCGCGGCGAAAAACTGCTCGGTCGTCTGGAAAGGCGTCAAAATAAACATCATCGACACTCCCGGACACGCTGATTTCGGCGGCGAAGTCGAACGTGCGCTTTTCATGGCAGACAGCGCAATACTTCTTGTCGATGCTTCGGAAGGTCCGCTTCCGCAGACGAGATTTGTTCTTCGCAAAG
The DNA here is from genome assembly GCA_002310995.1 of bacterium UBP6_UBA1177. Taxonomy (GTDB): domain Bacteria; phylum UBP6; class UBA1177; order UBA1177; family UBA1177; genus UBA1177. The sequence goes on from DBYV01000019.1 coordinate 5,364, forward strand.
CTCTTGAAGCAAAGCTCCAGATCATGGTAGTCATCAATAAAATCGATAGAAAAGATGCGAGACCTCAGGAAGTCCTGAATGAAATCGGCAATCTTTTCATAGACTTAGGCGCAGATGACGAACAGCTTGATTTCCCTGTTCTCTACGCTATCGGACGTGACGGGATCGCACAGGAAACTCTTGAGGAAAAAGGCGAAAACCTTCACATCCTCATGGATAAAATAATCGAGTTCACGAAAGGTCCGCTCTACGATCCGGAACAGCCTTTCCAGATGCTCGTCACCGATCTGAGCTACAACGATTACCTGGGCAGACTTGCAATCGGAAAAGTCGTAAACGGCAGCGTCCACTGCAACGAATCGCTTGTATGCATCAAGGAAAACGATGTCCAGGCTCGTCTTAAAGTTTCAAAACTCCAGCTTTATCAAGGAGTTAAACTTGTCGATGCCGAAATAGTCGAGCCCGGCGACATCGTCATTCTTGCAGGAATCGAAGACGTTCACATCGGTGACACCGTCGCAACGATAGACCAGCCCGTCGCACTTCCGAGAATCAAAGTCGACGAGCCGACAGTCAGCATGGTTTTCACGATAAACAACGGTCCTCTTGCCGGAAAAGACGGAAAATACGTCCAGCTGCGCAAGATCAAAGAGAGACTTCACAAAGAGACTCTGATGAACGTTTCGGTCAGACTGGAAGAACCGGAAACGAACGATTACGTCATCGTCAAAGGGCGCGGTGAACTCCAGATGGCAATCATCGTCGAGCAGATGAGACGTGAAGGTTTTGAGCTCTGCGTCGGCAGACCGACCGTTATTTACAAAGAAATCGACGGCAAAAAATATGAACCGATCGAGCACGTCTACATCGAATGCCACGAAATGTTCACAGGCATCGTCACCGAGAAACTTTCGGCACGAAAAGGAAGGATGATAAACCTCGTCAACTCGGCAAACGAACGCGCTTTCATGGAATTTACCGTTCCTTCCCGCGGACTTATCGGATACCGCGATCAGTTCCTCACCGACACAAAAGGAACCGGAACCCTAAACACCCTTTTTGAAGGATATGAAGAATACCGCGGCAACTTCCCTGTCAGATTCACTGGTTCTATTGTTTCCGACAGACAGGGCGAAGCGATCGCATACGCCCTTTTCAACCTTGAACCGCGCGGCGAACTCTTCATCACTCCCGGAATGCCGGTTTATGAAGGAATGATCATCGGCGAGCACTCGAAAGACCTTGATATCGACGTCAACCCGTGCAAAGCGAAAAAACTCACCAACATGCGTGCAGCAGGAAAGGATGACGCCGTAACGCTTACTCCGATAAAACCGATGACTCTTGAAAGGGCGATACACTTCATCAACGAAGACGAGCTCGTCGAAGTAACCCCGAACTCGCTCAGACTCAGAAAAACCGTTCTTTCAGCCGCTCTCCGTCACGCAATGCGCGGCAAAGAATATATGGAAAGCCTCAAAGAAAACAGCTAAAAGACCTCACCCTTACTCCCTCTCCAGTGTGGCAAGGAAAACAACCGTCATTCTGAGCGTAGCGAAGAATCTCAGAAATGTTTCGCTAAAGCTCAACATGACGAGGGTGTGTGTCACCGGTTGCTGAGCCTGTCGAAGCGAAAACTTGCCTTTCACTCACCTTTCTTTATTATTATTTGTTGTTTTTTTGATAACTTAATTTGAAGACAAAATGATACTGCAACGCAAAACAAAGCAAAGCATTATTAACAAAGCGTACACCTGTTTCACCCAAGTCAAGTTTTTCACTCAGAAAATTTCATATTTTTTCAATAATTTTAGCGTTTTTTTACTTTTGGAGGTTTAGTGTGAAAAGGATTTTTGTTATTTTCGCGCTTTTCTGCGCATTTTTTATGGTTTCGTGCGGAGGAAGTTCAGTAAACAATGAAAATGGTGCTGGTCAAGCAACCGGAAACATCGGGGAACTGAACGGTGAATGTTACCCGAACAACACCTGTAACAAAGGTCTTATCTGCGACATTGAAAACAATCTCTGCATCGAAGATTCAGAAAATCCGGTCAATGATTCCGATGATCCGTCTGAACAAAATGACGATGCTGCAGATACATCATCAGAACAGAATGATGATAAACCAGACACATCCGATTCAACCGACGATTCCGATTCTGCCGATCCGTGCTCGGCTGATCCGTGCAAAAACATTGAAAATTCCACGGGAGTCTGCACGGCTGACGGCGGAAATTATTCCTGCGGATGCAATGAAAACTACGAATGGAACGGCACAACATGCGCGGCATCGACACATCGCGGTGAATGCGAGCCGAAACCGGCAAACACTGTCTGGAATGATAACGGCGCAAACGGAACATTCGAGCAGACTTGGAACGGCTCGGAATGGGTTCCGTCAAGCTATCCTTCAACTTTCAGCAAAACACCAGGCACATGCAACTTCAAATGCGCAAGCGGCTCCGCATGGAACGGATCTTCGTGCGATTCAGCTCCAACAACAGTTTCAGACTGCACTGGGCTTCCGGAAAACGCGATCTGGAACACTACATCTGCAATAGTCCAGACTTATGACGGCGTAAGCTGGGAACCCTCAACAGTTGGTGTTTACGATATCACTCCCAGCCAAAGCGAGTGCCACTTCATCTGCAAACCAAACTACGACTGGACAGGCTCGCAGTGCGTTCCCGCAACGCAGCAGGTCGAGTGCACCGGACTTCCCAAAAACGCCGAGTGGAATACGGCCGCTTCGATAACTCAGACTTGGAATGGCTCTGAGTGGAAACCCAGCACAAACAGCTATTACAGCACTTCGGCAAGCACGACCGAGTGCCGCTACAAATGCAAACTAAACTACAACTGGAGTGACGGCGAATGCGTTGCTGCGACAAGAACTGTAAACTGCACGACTCTGCCTTTCGGAGCACAGTGGAACGCAGTTTCGAGCATAACTCAGACATGGAACGGCGAGACATGGATCCCGTCGAACACTACGACCTACAACACGACCCAGAGTTCGAGCGAATGCCGCTATAAATGCAAAACAAACTACACTTGGAACTCCACCCAGAAAGAGTGCCTCGCCGACACTCAGACTTCGAACTGCACGAATCTTCCTGCCGGCGCGAAGTGGAACACATATTCAACAGTTATCCAGACTTGGGACGGCAGTTCGTGGCAACCCTCGACAAACGGCGTTTACAACGAAACTGCAAGCAAATACGAGTGCAGATATATTTGTGATACACACTATAAGTGGAATAACTCAAAGTGCGTAGCTGATACTCAGATTGTAGCTTGCACAGATCTTCCGGCGAATGCACACTGGAACACTGTTTCCAAAATTACTCAGACTTGGGAGGGAAATTCTTGGCAACCAAGTACGACTGGAGCTTACAATGAAGTCGAAAGCTCAAAGGAATGCAGATTTATATGTGACGACACATACCATTGGAATAATTCAGTATGCGTTCCCAACACCAAGCTCTCAAATTGCACCGGACTGCCCGAAAATGCCGAGTGGAATACAGCAGAAACAATCACACAGACTTGGAACGGTTTAACCTATGAACCGACAACCGATGGAGTTCCGTGTTATTCTTCTTCAGGCCCGTTCGGATTCTTGCAATGCACAAGCAGCACTACACAATGTGTATTTAAATGCAAAAGCAATTATTACTGGTACGATTCAGAATGTGTAAGCCCGTGCGATTATGAACCTTGCGAAGAAGCTGTAAACTCAACAGGAGTATGCACTGCAACATCTTGGAATAACTACAAATGCGAGTGCAATTACGGATACATTTGGAGCGGAACGAAATGTAAAAAAATGACTTTGGGCAATATGTGCACAGGTCAGACAAGCTGCTACAACGAAACAGCATTAATCACATGCCCTACATCGTCAACCGCCGATTTTTACGGTCAGGATGCACAGTATAGAGGAAAATGCACAGCGAAAAGTTTTACTGTTGAAACAGTAAATGGACAACCAGTCGTTCTTGACAACAAGACATTTCTTGAATGGCAGCAGGCAGCTCCAAGCACGACCTACACTTGGGAAAATGCAAAAACTTACTGTTCAGATCTTATTTATGCTGGATATGACGACTGGCGTCTTCCGACCCCGCAGGAACTTTTGACTATTGTTGACAACAGCAAGAATGCCCCCGCAGTGGACACAACTTATTTCACTGGTATGTCATCCAACTCCAGTTCAGTTAATTATTGGTCATCGAAACCATACGGAACAAATCAAGTTCAGGCAATAAAACTTTATTACGGAAATATTATCATCCTCTCAACAACCACCTTCGTTGGAGGAGAAAGAAGCGAAAATGTTGTTTGTGTACGCGGTAACGAGCTTCCATCCGCTTCGTTTACGACTCAAATGATAAGCAGCGAAATTGTAGTCAAAGATTCCGTGACAGGACTAATGTGGCAGAAAACATATCCGAGTTCAAGATATACTTGGGTAAACGCGCTTAAATACTGCGAAGATTTGGTTTACGCAGGTTATGATGACTGGCATCTTCCAAACAAAAACGAGCTGGCGTCGCTTATCAATTACGACAAATCCGAAGCTCCCTATTCTGATTTTCCGGACATGCCGACAGGCTTCGGTTTTTGGTCATCCTCTACTTTCTCAGGTAATACAGACGACGCTTGGAATGTAAATTTCGGCGATAGTAAAGTGGGCAATAACGCTAAAACAGGTACGAATTTTGTTCGTTGTGTTCGGTAGGAGGTTTCGTGGACGCAGACAAACAAACATCCCTTTTCGTCAGCTCTGTAGGTTCTGGAAACCGGATCCGCTGAGAATTGAAGCACAATTTTTAAAAAGGAGGAAAAATGAAAAGAATTTTTGTTATTTTCGTGCTTTTCAGCGCGATTTTCATGATTTCGTGCGGCGGAAGTTCCGCCAGCGATGTCAAAGGCAGAGAATCGGTGGCGGACAAGGGCAAACTCGGTGAAGAATGCTACCCGAATGAAACCTGCGACGAAGGGCTTAAATGTGACACTGAAAACAATATCTGCGTTGAAGAAAATACAAATCATAGTGACGATTCAGACACATCGTCAGAACAAACAAATGACGATGCAGATACAGAATCTGAACAGAGTGATGACGATGCAGACTCAACACCTGCGCTGCCGGAAGGCATCCACCTCGGCATAATCGGCTTCAACGAACTGCTTTTTCAGCAGGAGAGATATTTCAAAGAGATCGGCCTTTTGAACAAGGAAACTGTTGATAACTACACGAATTTTATCGACAGCCTCAACTCGCCCGACGACGGAACAGTCCTCTATTTCGCCGATTACACCGCGCTGGAAATGATGCACGCATACCCTATCCCGCCTGATATGCAGCTGAAGAAAGTTGCGCTGGTCACATTTACCGACGGTCTCGACAACATATCGACTTCTCCTGCCGTTCCTGAATACAACCCCGGAAACTATCATGATAAGAAAGCATACCGGGAAGCCCTTCACGAAATGATCGTCAACGATCCGCATCCGATAAACGGAGTTCCGATGGATGCCTACACGATCGGTCTCAAAGGAAAGGATGTCAAAGACGACACAGAGTTCGAGGACACCCTGAACAAGCTGGCAAGCAGCGAAAACAATGTCTACCATGTCGAAAACATGGATGAGGCTATGGAGTCTTTCGACTTTATAGCACGAAGTCTGTATTCAGTCTCAAAAACGGTGAACCTTGATGTCAAAGTGCCCGGCGGAGAAGACAACGGCCAGCTTTTCCGCTTCACATTCGACATTTACTGCGACCGCAATTCAGGCTACTGCGACAAGGATGCAGCAGAATCGGAACTTTACATCGATGCAAGCTACAACAAGTCCGATCTGACTCTCGAAAAGATCAAATATCAGGGTTTTGCAAAGGGTAAAAGCAAAATTCCAGCCGGAGATTCCGAAGGTGCCTACTACCATTTTGTTTTCGAAGACGTCAAATACGATGACGGCAAAACCCCGCTCTCAGACAGTGATTACCAGAAAATAAATCTGTGGAAAATGACCGACAACGGTATCTGGAATCACGAGTCGGAATTCAAACCCGGAACTTCGAGCGAACTCATAGAAGTCAGAAGCAGCGCACTAATAATGCTCGTTCTTGACTGCACTACATCTCTTGGCAGCGATTTTGAAAGAATGAAACAGGCAAGCAAAGATTTCGTAAATACACTTGCCAACGGCGGAGCATCCACACGTGTTTCCGACTGCACCGGACTTCCCGCAAACGCGCACTGGAATACAGCGTCACAGATAACCCAGACATGGGACGACTACGCAGGATGGCAACCGACGACAACAGGAAGCTACTGCGAAACCTCCAGTACAAGCGAATGCTGCTTCAAATGTGATTCCGGCTACTGGAACGGCACATACTGTTCCGGCGAGTAATTGCAGAGAGGCCGATTAGCGCACGGTTTCACAAAACAAGGACTTGATTTTTCAAGAGATTTTCACGAAATTTTTTATTTATTCTCTATAACAAGCAGATCCTTTTTTAAATCAAGAGAAAGTATCGTTTCCAACTGCCTTTTCGCGGTATCGCGGAGTTTCAAAAGTCTCTCTTTTTGAGAGATTTTCTGCTCAATCAGAATCGCATTGTAACTTTCAAGGTTCGCGAGTACCAAAAGATGCGGAATATCGGTATAATCCCTGATGTTTCCACTTTTGTCGGGATTATCGTTGCGCCATTCTTTCGCCGTTTTTCCGAAAAGAGCGACATTCAGCAAATCAGCCTCATCGGCATAAACAAAGTTCTGTTGTTCAATAGTGAGATCGGGCAAAAGCAGATTTTCTTTGACTGCGTCAGTATGAATTTTGTAATTCAGCTTTGAAATTTCCCGATTCAGATTCCAGTTGAGTGAAAGACGGCTGTTTTCATCGGATTTGAGACGTCGGTAGTCCTTTACGATATAAAGTTTGAATTCAGGCGAAATCCATGATGCGAACTCCAATGCAATATCGGAATGAGCAAATATGCCGCCGCCGTAACGCCCGGACTTAGTAATTATGCCGATTCCTTTAAGGATTTCGTTCCAAACTTTTATGGAAAAAGTATAAGCGTTGGTTCCCGCATCCTTTTTAAACGTGTCGAAATCGCTACGTTTAAAAGCTGGATTGTGAAGACTCTCCCAAAGTCCGAGAAATTCCACGATATCTCTGCTTTTCAGCCAACTGTGGATCGTGATTCTCGGATCAGAACTTCTAAAACGGGCAATGTCAGTCAGAGAAATATACTCCTCCTTAAAATCCGTAGTGTAAATGCCGATTTCGATGCCCTTAGCATGAATTGTTTCTGTCACTGTTTTCATATTTTTTTCTCCGAATTTAAAATAAATAAAACAATTGTCTCCGCCACGCTGATTAGCACACGCTTTCACAAAATAAGGGGTTGATGGGTTCATAAGAGTTTCAAACCTGCTTTTTTCTGACTCTTTTGACGCTGTGTTTGATTCTCACTTTGGCAAACGTCTCAATTATTGCGAATGTTACCATTGTCGCTCGCTTGCTTTTCAGTATCGTGGCGAGCATATACAAGCCCTTTTCAGTAAATGCTTTCGGCAGACTTCTGCTTTTTGAAGACACATTTGCGGTCGAAAATTTCGACCGCAAATCTTGTAAATCTTCGTTTGTCAATGCAAACATATAATCTTCAGGAAACTTGTCTGGATTGTTTTTTATGGCCTCGTTCACCCTTTTTGTTTCGACACCATACAAAGTTGCCACATCTGCATCTAAAATCACCGGCATCTCTCTGACAATGACGATTTTCTTTTCTACCTGTGAATATAAAACCGGCAACCGATCTCTGCTTTGATTTGTTTGCGAATCCTGCTCATTGTGAATCACTATCTCATTTTCCATTTCAAACCTCAAAGAAAAATTACATAGAAATAGAATAGAAATTTAGACAATAAATCAAGTTTTATTTTTTGATATTCAACAATTTTTTCAAAGTTATTTTAGCAGAACAGTAAAGATAGAAGTAAAAATGTCCGCTGTGTCCGCAACGCTGATTAGCACACAGTTTCAGGCAGACAACTCCCGGCAAACAGTGCAAAATTTGACTATTTCCCAGCATTTCTTAAAATAAATGACTTTTAGTTTTTTGCTGAGATTCGAGGAAAAGATGACAAAAAGCCCAGTGATTTCAAGACACAGATTCGGATTTTTTCTGTTTTTCGTTTCCGCTCTCGCCTTTTCGGTTTCATCATGCGACATCTTCAACGACTGCTCAAGCTCGAACTCATACTCAATGCGCTGCAACGGACTTTACCTTGAACAATGCGTCTACAGCGGCGGCAACTACAGATGGGAACAGTACAAAAACTGCATCACGGGATGTCCTTCCGATATAGGCAATCCGTCATGCGTCGCTTCGACCTGCTCATGCTCGGTTCAGTCGCAGTATGTCTGCGATAAAGGCAACAGCTACCGATGCAACGGCGATGATGTTGAAAAATGCGTAAGCCTTGATTACTACAACGGATATGTCTGGGAAAAACAGAAAAACTGCAAATCACTATTCCCAGAAAGCGAAATCGTCGAAAGCGGATCATGCAGTTCGACAAATGAATACTACGAACCTAAATGCGTTCCCAAGATCAAAAAAGCTTTCCGCGGCAAATGGTTCAGGCTCGATGACAAAACCGACTTTTATCTCGGGACCAACGGCATAAGCAGAAATTCCTACTACAGCACTTTCGTTCCCGATTCCATCACGAAAATAGATGACAATATGCTTGAAGTCACAGGCAACGACGAAACTTTCAGGCTTATCCGCAACAGTATCACCGACGCTACGCTCAAACTGAACGTAAAAAAGGCTTTCGGCTACACGAGATCGCCTTCGGGAAGCGGTATCGGCGGGATTGACGTTGTTCTCGAGAACACGCAGGATTCAGGCGAAACCTACGAAAAACAGTCAGGAAGTGACGGGAGCACACAGTTTGACGGCATCGTTTCGGGCGAATACGACATTTCGGTCGGGAACACAAAAGTTACACAGAATATCGCCGACTATCTAAACGCCGGGAACTTCTATTTTTCAAAAAACAGCTACATCTACAAGGCTCTTCTTAACTCGACGAACGAAGTATATTACGCCGAAGACCGCGACAACAGTGAGGAAGGTAACAGATACACCGTCTATCTCCGCATTTACAACCTCGGAAATCAGGATGCTTCGGCGACTACGATTTCGCTGAAAACCGATGACACCTCCGTCAAAGTTGATGCGAAAGACGAAATTCTTGGCACTATCGAACCCGAAAATTATGTTTCATACAATTTTTCAATCGAAACCATCCCCTTTTCAAAGACAACTGATTTGAAAAACGCGGTCTATCACGATATTGAGTTTTTAGTTTCGCTCAAGGACATAGACGGCGAAATATGGGAAGATGTCGTAACGCTGCGAATTTACCGCAAGGCTGTGCCGGTTTACCTTTATTCCACGATGTCGAACCCGTTCATCCTCCTTTCGCCTCACCGCGAAATAATGAGCATGTCAAGCGTTGTCTGGGTTCCCTACCGTCCCGACGCGAAATATAAACTTATCGCGCAGAGCCTTTCCCTCAACACAGAAGGAGTTTATTCAATCGGCGTCGGTTCGTGGGACAAGGAAAAATGGGATTCCGACCGCGAGAATTTCACCGACGTTTCGAATTATGAACCAAACAATCAGGAATCTCAGGCAGTAACAGTGAATATGAACTCTCAGACAACATCCTATCTGCACAAGAACGATATTGACTTCTGGATAATAGATATGAGCAAATGATGAACAAAATCAAATATTTATTTTTTATTTTAGTTGTGTTTTCCGTTACTGCGCTTTCGGCGAAAGAAGAAGCGAAACCGCAGAACAAATTCAGCTTGAACATCCAGTACAGTCAGACTTCCGGCTTTATTCCGGCAGCCGACATTCTGTGGCACTACACTGCAGATGTTTTCTCTTCTTTGTACGGGAACTACTACATCACGGCGGAAAAGAAGAGCCTGGAAAAATATGAAAAGAGCAAATATGCCCTTTTTTCGAAGACTTTTGCCGTGGGAGCCGAGATTATCGGGTTTTACGCGGCAAAGCAGCCGGCACTTTTTGCGGTCAGTGCCGGAGTCGAATACAAACGGATGAAAAACGAAGAGTTCGGCTTTTTCGACATGGAAAATGAAGAATCCGTTACGACCGTAACTTTCGAGAAAACGATGCTGCTCGATATGATCTTCCCCTTCCTTAAACTCAGGATCGACAAATACACCGAGCGTATCAACAACCGTTTTCTCTTTGTTTTCTACCCGACCTACTGCCTTTTCACAGACCAGACGCTTTTCTTCGATCCGCTCTCTCTGCGCGTTTACAATACCGATTCGGTAAAGTGGCAGGTCCCGGCGGTCGAAATTTCTGACGAAGTCCTTTTCAGTTTTTCTCCTTACGGCGGAATACTTTTAAGCGGCAGTTTTTCCTTCTGCCAGGCGAAATACAAGTTTGCCGTGCTTGATAAAACAAAATCGGGAAAATACGTTTTCGACAAAGTGGACGTGACCCAGAATTTCCTTGAATACGCCGCAAGCATGTCTTACGTCCTTCCCTTCGAGATCGCAGGGAAAATACGCCCGAAACTCGGCGTCGGCATTCTCGGTTCGGCAGAATTCAGAAACAACGACGGCACCGAATCGACACACAAAGAGATCGGATACCTCATCGTAGCAGGGTTTTATTATTAATCGGTAGAGACGTTTCTGAAACGTCTCTACATAATCGGTAAAAAAATCTTCTTACCTCCCCTTTTCTTTCGGCAAAACGGAAATAAATAAAAAGGCTGGATTGTTTGTTATGCGTTTTTTTGTGGAGGATGATATGAAAAACCTGATCAAATTTATGTTTTTGCCGTTGTTTTTGTTCGTTTCGGCAGTCAGTCTGAACGCCGCCGACATGCGTGATTTCGAGCAGGAACTCATCAAAGTTTCTGAAAAAGCAAAAAAAAGTGTTGCTTCGATCAAAGTCGAGATAACCGAGCAGCAGAGGATGCGTGACCCGTTTTTTGACTTCTTTTTCGGCAATCCGATGCAGCCGCGCAGCAGAAAGAGCCAGGCTCAGGGCTCGGGTTTCGTAATCGACGACAAGGAAGGTTTCATCGTAACTAACAACCACGTCGTCCAGAAAGCCGAAAAAATCGAAGTCATGATCGACGGAAGGACTTTCAGCGCCAAACTTATCGGCACTGACCCGCACACAGATGTCGGCCTCATAAAAATAGAAGAATTCAAAAAAGGAGAGATCCAGGAACTCAAGTTTGCAGATTCCGACAAAATCAAGGTCGGAAGTTTTGCCATCGCGATAGGAAACCCGTTCGGCCTTTCCAACAGCGTAACATTCGGAATTGTTTCGGCAAAAGGAAGGAGCGGAATGCGTGTCACCGACTACGAAGACTTCATCCAGACCGATGCGGCGATAAACCCGGGCAACTCGGGCGGACCGCTGCTGAACATCGAAGGCGAAGTGATCGGCATGAACACAGCCATCCTTTCGCAGTCAGGCGGATACATGGGGATAGGCCTCGCAGTCCCTGCAAACATGGTCAAGGACATCACACAGCAGCTCAAAAGCGGCAAAAAGATACAGCGTGCAATGATGGGGATCGTCATTCAGGAACTCAACGACGACATCCGCAGCTACTTTGAGATCGATAAATCCGTGAACGGGATCCTTGTTTCCAGCGTAGAAGCGAAAAGCCCGGCGGCAAAAGCGGAACTTCAGCAGTATGACCTCATCACGAAGTTCGACGGCAAGGAAGTCGAAAACGTCTCGCAGTTCAGGACAGCAGTCGCATTCAGCCCTTACGGCAAGAAAGATACCGCTCGAAATAATCCGTAACGGCAAACCGATGAAGCTTGAAGTCGTCCTCGACAAAGACTACCAGCTTTCGGAAAGTCCGCAGGAAATCGACCAGAAAGTCATGGACGAAATCGGCATCACACTCACCGACAACAAAGGAAAGATCACCGTTTCCAACGTCGAGCAGGGATCGCTCGCGCAGTCGGCCGGCATCATGCAGGGAGATGTGATCGTCGCGATCAACAAAAGACGTGTCAAAACCGCGGCTGAAGCCAACAAGATCATAAATTCGTCAAAGAAACTTCTCTTCACGATCAATAGAAACGGTCGTGATTTCATCGTAGTAATCAACAGATAACAATGGATATACAGCATCACTTCATCGAGCAGGGAAACGGCTTTCCTCTGATCCTTCTTCACGGAAACGGAGAGGATTCCACCTATTTCGAAAACCAGATAAGCGCTTTCTCTCCGCTCTATCACGTCTATGCGATAGACACGAGAGGACACGGAAAGACTGCAAGAGGCTCTTCCCCCTTTACCATAAGGCAGTTTGCGGATGATCTCGCCGGATTTATGACGAGCCGACATATTGAAAAGGCAGATATTTTAGGCTTTTCCGACGGAGCAAATATCGCTATGATCTTTGCGCTCAAATACCCTGCTCTTGTGAACAAACTCATACTGAACGGAGGTAATCTCGATGCTCGCGGAGTAAAGCTTATGACGCAGCTCCCGATCGAGATCGGCTACAGAATAGCGCGGCTTTTCGCCGGCAGAAGCGACTCAGCAAAAGCAAAGGCTGAAGTGCTCGGTCTGATGGTAAACGACCCGAACATCAAGCCTGAAGAACTCACTGCGATCAAAGCCCCGACACTTGTCATCGCCGGAACTGACGACATGATAAAAGGATCCCACACGAAACTTATCGCGGCAAATATCCCCAATGCCGAACTTTTCTTCATCAAAGGCGACCACTTCATCGCCAGCAGAAATCCGGCAGAATTCAATCAGAAAGTGCTTGAATTTTTACAGAAATAATCCCGTAGAGACGTGACCTGACACGTCTCAGACATCATTCCGGACCTCTCCATCACTGCGTGACACCTCTCCTACTTCAGGAGAGGCTGTTTCAGGGGAGCCTTGACGAGGGCGTGTGGTTTCAGACCAGATCCGTAATAAATTCGGATGGGTTACTAAAGGTGTAAAGCAACATGTTTTTATTCGATTTTAAATTTATTTCAAAATTTTTATTGACAAATCTTTTTATTGCATTATATTACCACTCAAGGATGTCGCGCCTTTGACTGCGAACTTTATACGGCCGGAGCAGTTTTTATTGTTCCGGCATTTTTTTTAGGTTGAAATAATGACGGAAAATCGAAATTGAGTCAGCGTTGCAACGACTTCCAGTTGCTGGAAGAAAAATTGAAAGAATATAAATAATTTCGTTCCAATTAGCCACCAGCTTGGTGGAGAATTTTACACCTTGACCAGGTTCCTGAATGGATTCGGGTGGTTTGTCGGAGCGCGGGCGGCTCGCCCGCATTCTTGTCTCTCACTCCTTGGCTCGCCCTTGGGGAGAGCTGTCGCATAGCGACTGAGAGGGCCAGGCGGCACAAAGTGCCGGAGCGCGGTGTTCCGTCATATTGAGGCTAAGCCGAAACATCTCAGACCTCTCCGTCACTGCGTGACACCTCCCCTGCCTCATGGGAGGCAAGAAGCGGTAGAAACATCTCTGACCTTGAACGGAAACGGGAATTATTTTGGTGAGTTATTGTCGCAGGTTTCTATGATTTAGTGTTGTATTCCTTGCTCTTTTCTTCAAGGAGTTTGAAATCACAACAGAATTTCGCGATTTTGCCGGTGGAAACCTGCTTGTCGTAAAGTTTGTTGGCTTTTTGGATTACGAGAGGCAGAATTTTAATGCAGAATGCGAATTCTTTGTTCATTAGGTTTTTATAATTTCGTGTTTCAACGGAATCTTCAGGGTTTGTCGTCAAATCGACCCGTGTGTATAAACCTTCTTTGATCGGGAGCATTTTCTTTAAGTCTATGACAGAAAAAATCTGTTCTATTGTTCCATCGGAAATTTCTTTATAAACGGCATTCTTTGATAGTGGTTTTTTATTACTGATTTCATAAATCAAAAATCTGTCCGTCTCCACATTGTTCCAATATTTGTGTTTTTCCTTGGCTGAGGAAAGAGGGATAACATATTGATTTTCATCCTCGTTTATCAAAATTCCGATATAAGGTTTGTTGTCGTAGCCGATAGGTCTGTAGTAAACTTCCGGGCAGTGTTCATGCAGATATTTCAAATAATCCTGATCGATATTGACGAAAGTGAGTTTATCTTTCAGTGAAAACACAATACCCCTAAAAAAAATTAAGACCGCCCACTTTCGCGGACGGCCTTTCTTTAAAGCTCATCTCTTTACGGATTTAAACCGAAGGTTAATGGAGACCTTCGACCAAGAAGTATAGAGATGAAAATAAAAATGTCAAGAGAAAATAAAAATTTTTTCTAATTTAATTTTTATTTTTCTTAAATGCGTTTGCAGCAGTTCCGACCCCTCTGTCTGCGACATCTCCCCTGCATCAGGGGCGCCTAAAATCGGTAGAGGCGTTTCCTGAAACGTCTCGCGAAATCAGAAAAAATAGGTGTTCGTCTAACTCGTCATGTTGAGCAACGCGAAACATCTCAGACCTTGAATGGAAACGGGAATTATTTTAGGGAGTTAGCTTGCAGAGGTATTGCTAATTGTGCAGTCTGAAACTGCACAATTTGGTTACTTCGGAAATAATCGAACGAACTTCTTCAAATGATTTCTGAATCATGATTTCCATTTATATTTCCTCCAAGCGTTTATGGTGGTCATTGGTTTTGCTCCGTTTTATTTCGTAATTTCTAGAATTTCCCTTTTTAAAGCCAAACCTTTCGCCGTTAAGCGATACTTCTGCGTAGGACTGTTCGGAGAATCCGGTTGCGTCAATTCTATAAAACCACCTTCCAGAGCTGGGGAAGTATACTTTTCTGAAAAATTTCTCAAACCTTTCAAGTTTAGCAATTCCACTAATTCTTTTTTACTTTTTTCCCCATCTAAAACAAGAATCAGCGATTTTACTTGTTCCTTTACTTGTTCCTTTACAGGGTCGTTTCTATGCGAAATGAATTCTTCTTTTTGTTTTCTATCCAATTCGAAGACTTCAGAAAGCGGTAAATCTTCATTCAGGAGCCGCCTGGTATAGTTTATATCCAGGATTTTGCCATAAAGTTTCATGCGTACTTCGTGATTTGAAAAATCATAATCGGGCAAAGGAAAACATCTCTTTTTCTGTGCATGAAACTTTTCAATAATTCCGCTCCTTTTTTTCGAAGCCCGAAAGAATCCGCAACCGCACTTTGTATTTTTAATTCCGAAATTGAATACAGAAACGAAATATCGGATATGGTCAATAAATCCACATAAGCTCATAGCGGAATCTGATCCTGATGCAAATCTTCAATAAAATGCTTTAGATACGGCTCATGCGGAAGACGTGCTGCTTTTTGTTTTTCTGCCTTTGCAATTATTTCGCGATACTTGACCTGATCCGAAAAATGCGCTGAATCCAAATAACCTGTAGCTCCGTAACATTTTGTAAATTCGTATGAATAAAGAGATTTCACGGCAACTTCTATTAGCTCGATATAACGCAGTAAAATATGCCTGAGTGCATGGTCAAAATCATAAATATCGACAATATTCTGAAATGTCGCGCCTTGATTGAACACATCGTGAGAACGCAAAGTCAAAGAATAACCGCTGATTCTGTAGTAATTATTACGCAAAAGAAAATCCGAAGCTCTTTTTTCATCGGGAATATCAAGACCCCGTCTTTTCAGAATCCCGATTTGTTCTTCGATTGTTTTGAATTCTTTAGATACCATGCGGCACAGAGAAAAAACAGAACGCCCCCAAGTGTGCATGTAAAACAGAGGCCTGGGGGAGAAGTTGCGTTAATAATACACAATATCTTTTCAAAATCAAGACTTTTTGATTCCAACATAAAGATCATTCATTTTAAATACCAAAGAAACAGGTCTGCCAAATAAAGCGCCGTTAATTTAAGAAAATCACCACAAAAGTCAAATTGTTTTTAGATTTTTATTTCAATATAATTTCAGAATTTTTGTCTGTGGATTTGTAGAGACGTTTCCTGAAACGTCTCGCGAAATCAGAAAAAAATAGGTATTCATCTAAGGTCACAATTGCGACCTTGAACGGAAATGGGAATTATTTTGGGAAGTTATGGCGTCGGTCAGATTGATTGCATCGAGGTGCAATTTTTGCACCTCGATCAATATTTGGAAATCGCGATTTCCAAATCTCAGAATCAGGAAAAGATGGAAATCAGGTTTTTGAGTGGGCTGATGCGGATGTTTTTATATTTTTACTACTTCGACGGCAGTTCTTGTTTCCAACTTTTCATAGTTTGGGCAACACCTTCCATATATTTCGAAGAATCCCAAATGGACAAATCATGTATGATAACAGTCTTTGAATATTTGCCGTATTTGTCCAAAATAGAATCTATAATTTGATCACAAACAGGCTTCAAGGGCTTTAATTCATTTTCAAATTGTCTGTTTAGGTTGCAATTAAAACAAGAATACTCCCAAATACTTTCCTTAAATTCAGATACATTACCGGCAACAGGAGTTGAATTGACTTTTAATCCACGAAAAGCTACCAAAGCACGATTTCTACACTTCTCTTCAATCTCGTCAGGATGATCTGGTGCTTCTGGAGAGAACATTATTTCAGCCACAGAAGCAGGCAATGATTTTGCACTTAAAATGGAAAGCGCACATCTATTAACATAATAGGTAAAAAATGATAAAAAACCCAAGTGAATTTTTGCTGAGAGCATCAAGGGTTTGATGTCAGATTCCATGAGTTTCTGAATATCTTTAGTCGCTTGATTTAGTAACATCGTATTTAGTTTGCCCAAAACCACAGCTGCAGATTTAAAAAATTCGAGCCAATCATCAGAGTTTTTTCCAAACATTGTTCTTGGTAAACCGAACACATCAAAACCTAACAATCTTGTACGATATTCTTCAGGAACAGTTTTAATGTCTTCTTTTATAATCTTTAGATCTTTATCTGAAAGTTTTGGAGGCACATCATATTCTTCAAATACATCCCTCAAACGATCAATCATTGAATTAACCTTAAAGTTTTCAAGCAATGGATCAAGTTGGTAGTTAGCAATTAATTGAATATCATCCTTTACCACTCGTTCAAATTCGCCTTCAGATGAAAATTCTTTATAAAAAGCTTCGTTTTTTATAGATTCCTTATATTTCATCAATTTTTTGTATTGTTTTTTTCGTTCTGAATCTTTTGGTTCAAATGTTTTATTGTTGAAATAAATCAATGCTTTTTTACCTTCCTTAATATGCTTTGATATTTCTTCTACTGAGCCGCTGGAATATTCTTTCGTCGGCGTCCCTAATTTTGTCCAAAAAATAGCAATAATTAAATCTGCTTCTTTTAACAATTGACGATTCAGACTTTCTTGTGGATGACTACCAGAATCAGCATGAGCATTTATATCATAACCTAAAACAGAAAATACAATATTATGACATCGCGAATTAAGTTCATTCCATTTATAAAGAACATTTTTGACAATTTCTCGTTCATTTGAAACATCAGATGGCGAAACAATCATAACATTATAACAATTTGCTTGAAACATATCCCCCTCCTTGTCTCCTTTTTATACGCTTATTTCAACCTTCAATTCCAATGCCCCATCCATGGATTAAATTGCGGTCAGTTTATATAATAGCAAGAAAAAATCAAGATGTCGTGGAAAGAAATTGGCGCAAACGCAATATATTGTCTTTTTTTTAGAATTTAGAATTCAATCTTCGGCAGTTTTTCGATGATATCAACTGTTTGAATTGAAAGGTTTATGACGCTGAGCAGCAGATCAAGGATGTATCTCGGTTTTCCGTGTTCGCGTGCCCAGTCATTCGGGTCGTTTTTGATCAGGCTCTTATTGTCAATTGTGACTGCATAACATTCCATTATCCATTCAATTGCAGATTTTCCGTTCACGACATACTGATAAGCCTTTTCTGGAATATTTTTGATTGTGATGTATCTGTTGTAGATTATTGTTCCTTTATCATTCTTTTTGAAAGTCATCTTTTTGACCTCATAAAACCAATAATCATCGTCTTCATGGAAATCTGCTGCTATCATCTGTTCCGGCATACAAGGTTTTTCTTCATTGCTGTATCTTACTGCTTCCTCGACTTCGACCTCTTTGCACGGCGGAACGCTTTCATAATTCAGATGAAGTTCTGCAAGTTTTTTGCCTGCTTTGTAGAAATCCATGAAATCATCAACTTTCTCAACAATCGGGATTCGCGGCAGCGACTTTTTCAAATCGGCGGAAAAACGTTCGCGATAAGCAGGAGAATGCAAAATTCCGTAGACATAATAGAAAATCATTTCTTTTGTGATGTTTTTTGCGCCGCCGTAACGGGAACGGACTTCCTTCAAAATCCAGTCTGTGATTCCATCGTGCCGGACAAAACTCTCTTGATTTTCCCCAGTAAGTTCAAAAATTGTTCCTTGAGTTTGAGATTTTTTGCTTTCTTCATACCAGTAAAGTGGGAAACATTGAGTTCCAGAATCCAGACAGTTTAGGTCAACAATTCTATTTGCAATATAAACAGATGTTCGATCTAATCTAGTACTCGTTCCGCTTACGCAAATTACTATATTCTCAGCATCTGGACTCGGGAATAAGTTCAGTTGCCGATAAGTTCTTTGCAACAATTCTTTTTGATAGATTAAATGTTGCTTGAAATAAGGCTTATATATAGCTATACATTCACTGTTAGATCTCAATGAAAATATTTTTCCCTTAGCGGCCGATTGCTTAAATATGTCTGTCCAAGAAATTTTGGTAGGATCTACAGAGAGTTCATAGCCAGGTTGCGTAGCTAATTTCTCTCTCTCCGCATTATAATATGCAATCATTGAAGAAACAGTTTCTTTTAAAGATTTTAGAGATGAATTATATAAAAAACTATCTTTGTTTGTAGCACATCCCAAAGAATACAACACGAAAAAACTTTCGGCTTTCAAATTAAATTTTTTATCAGGTATTAGGGGTAACAAACTATCAAACAAACTACCACGTTGAGTAATCCAATCAAAAAATTCATTAGGAATTATTTCTATCATATTTATGTTTGGAGATAACATTGAACGAATGTTCTTTACAGTATTTAGTTTTTCAACTCTCTTTGTGTAGTCTGCTATTTCTGAATAATAAATTTTATGTTCTTTTTTCTTTGGATTCCTAACCAATAATGTTATGGCAACACCTGTCGTTATGTCAAAAACATTCTGACCTTCTCTTTTAGCTGCTTCCCCCTTCTTACCTTTAATAGCTCCTTTTAAATTCAAGACATAAATACTCGTGAAATCTTCTTGGAGGCACTGCCTGAATCCATCAAAAGCCTTTTTATCAATCCAACCTGAGTTTGTAATAAAACCTATTATACCACCATCATTTTTGGGAATACGGTCAGTAGCCCATCGAAAAGCCTTGATATAGGTATCATGAAGTCCTTTGGGGTAATTAGCTAATGAAATTTTGGAATAGGTATCTTTAATTCTATCATCCAAATGGGGATATCTCATATTTTGAGCATTATCATTAGCTGATTCCTGTCCAATAGAATAAGGAGGATTGCTTATTATAACGCGGACAGGAACTTTTTTCTGCCGCTTTACACGCTCGCTATTTTTCTCCAGAACGAGTCTTTCATCCTCGACATATTCGCTTTCTGTCATTTGAAAAGTATCCGTGAGACAGATCCCGTCGTAAGCAAGATATTCATTCCTTTTCGTAATTTCGTGAAATACAGTTTCAATATTGACATCGGCAATGTAGTAAGCAAGCAGAACAATTTCGTTGCAGTGGATCTCTTGTCGATATTTACGCTCCATATCCTTTGGTTTTATAAAGCCAGACTGCAAAAGTCGTGCAATAAAAGTGCCTGTTCCGGTAAACGGATCAAGAATGTGGACATTCTCTTCAGTGAGAGATGAGTTAAACTCTTTTTTGAGGATGTCTTCAACAGAATTGATAATAAAATCAACACATTCCACTGGAGTGTAGACAATTCCCAATTTTTTGACAGTGAGCGGAAAAGCACCTTTAAAGAACTTTTCATAAAGATTTTTGATGATTGTCTGCTTTCCTTCAAGGTTGTCGATGTTGCCAACATTATTTTCGACAGAAGTATAAAATTTGTCGAGAACAGCAGTTTCCATCTCCAAGCCTTCGCCTTGAAGCATTTCGACTACATCCTGCATTGAACGACTGACAGGGTTGTTTTCCACAAATTTGTAATCCTTAAAAAGTGCGTCAAAAACCGGCCGAGTAATCAAGTGCTGGGCAAGCATTTCAATCGCCTGAGCGGTATCGACACTCGGGTTTATGTTCTTTTGCAGGCCTTTAACAAATTTATTAAAGCACTTCGCCGCATTTTTGTTTTCGTTAATCAAAAGAGCAATACGCTGAATGAATTTCTGCGCGATCTCACCAATTGATTTTGCCCAGTTTTCCCAATAAAGTCTGTCGCCGACTTTTTCGACAAGACGTGCATAAATGCCGTCCTGCAAAGATCCGAAGTACAAATCAAGCTGGCGTGCAACTTCATGACCATCGAGATGGACGGCACTCTCTTCTGGAGCATACATACCAATAGCATTGGTTCCGCGCGGGACACCTGCAACTGTGATTTTTGCTGGACGTGTTTTGTTGAGATTTATCTGGTTGACAATGGCATTGAAATTCTCATCGTGCGAACGGAGAGCGTTAAGAATTTCCCAAACAACTTTGAAACGGTCATTGTCGGCAAGAGCCTGTTCTGGAGTTACATCACTCGGCACAATAACCGGAATAATGATGTATCCGTATTTTTTTTCATTAGCGGTTCCCTTACCGAAAGAACGCATTACACGACCGACTGACTGAACAACCTCGACTTCACTGTTTTTCGGTGAAAGAAAAATAACCGAATCCAAGGCCGGAACATCAACACCTTCCGAAAGGCACCGGACATTGCAGAGAATTCTGCACTCATTTTCTTCGGCGTCTTCTTTCAGCCATGCAATGAGCCCGTTTCGCGTGTTTGCATCCATCGAACCGTCAATATGTTTTGCACAAATATCAACGACTTCATTCCGCTCGTTTTCAGGAAGAGTAGCTTTATATTCTTCGCAAAGTTCACCGAAATAGCGGGCAATCTGAGTTGATGAAAAATTCGGATTGCTGCTTGTCGGATTTATCGTTGAACAGAAAGCGACAGCGCGCTTCATCAGCAGCGGATCATGCTTTTTCGTAATGCCGTTATCGCCTTTTATCCTCTTTGAAAGACCGTTGATACAGCCGATAAGTTTTGTCGCGTCGTCAAACTGGAGCTCGTTTTTTTTCTCAGGATCAGATGCAGCATTATACTGCTCTTTTATTTTCGTGCGGATGTTCTGCGGAATATCTTCTTCACTTACAGTCAGCACCAAAACTTTGTAATCACTCAAGAGGCCTTGACTTACAGCAGAATTGAACGAAAGACGGTGGAATTCCTCGCCGTAAGTTGCAGAATCATCCATAGAATAAAGAACATCTTCGTTTTCTTTCACTTTTACTTTGACTGAATCACTGTAAATACGCGGTGTCGCGGTCATGTAAAGTCGTTTTTTCGCTCTGATGAAATCGTTATCGTGTATCTTCGTGAATGGACTTTCGATGCGTCCGGCTGTCCTGTGAGCTTCGTCACAAATTACAAGATCAAATTCCAAATTTGCTGCATCGGCCGCCTCTTTGACAACCTCAATGCTCTGATAAGTTGAAAAAACAACTATACGACAGTTGTCTTCGCGATATTTCGCGAGCTGATTGAGAACCGATTTTACATTAGTTGTAGCAGGAACAGCTAAATCAACTGTACTTTGATCAATATCGTCTGAATCTTTCATCTTGCGTGTAACTTTTGCATCGGAACAAACGCATATTGCCTTCATTTCACCGCTTTTATCTGACATCCATGCGTTCAAAGTCTGTCCGAGAAGCGCGATACTTGGCACAAGAAAGAGAATAACGGCGTTTTCTGAGGTCATATTTTCCACTATTTTTAGCGAAGTGTAGGTTTTGCCTGTACCGCAAGCCATAATCAGTTTGCCGCGGTCCGCACCGTTTTCAACGAAGTGAGTATATGCTTTGGAAATAGCTTCTAATTGATGTTTAAGCGGTTGTTTGCCAGGAAGTCGTGCATCTTTACCTGATATTTCATCGCTAAGCTTTTCCCAATCAACAGAAGATATAGCAAGATCGTAGAGTGAAATACAGTTAAACGGCTTGTTGAGACCTTGTATTGCTGCTGAGGCATTGGCTCCCCATCT
>DBYV01000019.1:27775-29710 GCA_002310995.1 bacterium UBP6_UBA1177
CGGCTCGCATTAGCCAAGAAACTATTCAAAGCTCCTTTGTCGATAACGGCATCATCAGCATAACATTTGCATTGAATAGCCCAGTAATCGCCATATTCTGTTTTTGCAACAAGATCGATACCAAGATCTTTGCCGCCGAAATCTTTTCTTGCAGGAAACTCTTCCCAAAGCCATACTTTTTCAAGGTTTGAATAACGCGGATCAGTCTTAAACCAACGTTGCATCAATCGCTCAAAACGTGTTCCCTTTTCTTTTTCAGACAAGGAAGATGCCCTAAAATCAGACAAAATTTCATTGAATGTAACAGCCATTTTCTTTTCTCCTTCGTTCTATCCCAAAAAACTTTTGCACTATAAAAAATCCCCCCTCTTATTTCAATAGCGCAAATGTCTAATTTTATTGAATGATTTTAAAATTTAGATGTTAGACAGTGTTGAGTCGGAGAATGAGGAAATGCGAGTAGCGATTGCGTTGTGTCGCTGAGTGAAGACGACAATTTTTAATTTAAAATTAAATTTTTAGTTGATATTTTGGCGATTATATTTATTATTTAATTAGAATTTTGTTGTTTTGCAATACGTAAATTTTAACAAATATGTTAAAGCACTAAGCGTGGGAAACAAATTGAGAAGGTGAGTTAAAATGAAAAACGGAATAAAAACGACTGAATCTCAGAAATTTTATTCAGATATTGCCGGTCTGATCGATAACTGCAAACATGTGGTTCAGTATTCAGTAAACAGTGCGATGGTAATGCTCTATTGGAATATCGGAAAGTATCTTGTGTGCAAGGTGCTTGAAGGCAACAAAGCGGAATACGGTCAGAAAGTCGTTGAAGAGCTGAGCGAGGAATTATCTCTGAATTACGGCAAAAATTTTGGTAGAGCTTCTCTCTTCAGAATGATTCAGTTCTATCGGGAATTTTCGGAAGAACAAATTGTCGTTACACTGTCACGACAATTGACTTGGTCGCATTTTGTTGCTTTATTGCCTATTGAAGACGCGACAAAACGGGAATTTTACGCCGTCATGTGTAGCAATGAAAACTGGAGTGTCCGCACATTACGTGAACGCCGAAAATCTATGCTTTTTGAGCGGACTGCCATTTCAAAAAAACCTGAAGAAACAATAAAAAACGATCTTGACGCTTTGCAGTCTGAAAGCAAGATGTCTCCTGATTTGTTTTATCGAGATCCATATGTTTTAGATTTTTTAGGTTTGAAAGACGCTTATAGTGAAAAGGATTTGAAAAATGCGATTCTTGCCGAATTGGAAAAATTCATTCTTGAAATGGGTTTGGATTTTGCTTTTCTTGCCAAAGAGAAACATTTTATTTTTGACGGCAAAGACTACTACATAGATTTGCTTTTTTACCATCGAACCTTACATCGTCTGGTCGCAATAGAACTAAAACTTGGAGAATTTGAGCCAGAATACAAAGGACAAGTCGAATTATATCTACGCTGGCTCTCAAAATATGAACGTGCTGAAGGCGAAGAAGAACCTATAGCTCTGATTTTGTGCGCTGAAAAGTCCCAGCAGACCATAGAACTTTTGGAACTTGACAGAGGCAACATCCGAGTGGCTCAATATTTAACCAAAATGCCGCCCAAAAATCTGCTTGAGCAAAAATTGTTGCAGGCTATAGAAAAAGCCAAAGAACACTTTGATACAGATAATTTCGCAAGATAACAATATTCAGCACGAAACCGCCCCTTCTCGTCTCAATAGCTCAACTATCTAATTTCATTGAACGATTTTGAAATTTAGATATTAGGCAATCTTAAGTCTGAGAATAATGAAATGCGTTAATAATGAGTAAATATAAGACTTAAAAATATCAGATTATAAAACTTGAATAAAATATTTTTCTAATTACAATGCCAAACAACTTTTTGGAGGTAATGATATGGATAAAATGCAAATTGTAAAAAT
>DBYV01000027.1 GCA_002310995.1 bacterium UBP6_UBA1177
GAGTTCTTCTGCGGCAAGAGGATGATATTTGATTTTCCAATCCATCGTTACTCCAGATTTACTTCGACATCATCCAGATCTGTTTCCGAAAGTCCTAATTTTTTCATAACATCTTCGTGGTCTGCGTATTCAACTTTCTGAGAAAGCCGTTTTGCAGCTTCCGCAGCGAGAAGCGCGTTTTCATACTCTTCCATCATTTCGCGGTAACTTTGCGGACTCATCAGAATGCATTCCGGAACATTGTTTTTCACAACGATGCTGATGCCCGATTTTTTTACATCCGAAAAAATTTTGTTTGCCTCGCCTTTGTTGAAACGACTGATCGGAACAATCGAATCAAGGACATTGACCGTGTTTAATACATTCATCTTTGCCTCCAAAACCAATTCATTTGTTAGTATATGTAATAACTTATTTATTGTCAAATTTATCGTTATATTCTGCGATACAGAGGATTGTCTTCACAATCTGCGTAGAAACAAGTTGAAAAAACCATTCCCTTGCCATTTCAGCCAAATCACCTATAATATTAAGCTTTTTGCGATTTTTTTAGTTGAGAGCAACTTTTGCGCTGCATGATGAAAAAGCTAATAATTTCAACGTTTTTAATCTTTTTATTTATTTCCTGCACCTCCAAAAGCGGAGATAATCTGGTAAAAACTGTCAAAAACAGCCAAACTGACAGAGAAAGAATTGATGAAAAAAGACTGGATGAAGAAGATAAGACGCAGGAACTGCTGATGAAAATAATCCGGCAACAGCGCGGCAAAGAAGGTTCGTGTACAAGAATAAAAAGCATGACGAAATCTTTTTCTGAAGAGATGAAAAAAGTTGAAGAAAATCAAATAAATAACTCTTCTGCCGGAGGAAAAAGATCAAGATTTTCCGTTGCAGCCTCTATTGAATGGCGTATAGGGTCAATACCTGAAATAGCAAAAAAGGGTGGCAGAACCGCTGAAGTTACCGCACGTTTTTTCCGGGAAAACAGGGAACCGATAATTATAAGTGAAACAGAAAATTTTTCCTGTGAAACCGATGGTTTTACAAGCGATGCAGAATGCTACAAGCAGGTTGAGGGGCAATATCTTTATAAAAGCGAAGAATGCCCTAAGCCGTCGCTTTCTCAACCAGACATCACTTTTTCAAAACCGGTTTTAGATCCTGAAACGAATTTAGTTTTTGTTTATGAATTTTGGTATTGCGGCGATTTATGTGCAAGAGAATCGCTTGTGGTTTATGAGCTGAAAAGCAACGGCAAATTGGAACTGAAACACTGGTTTACGCTGCGAGTGTCGTAGAATTGCAGTTCATATCCTTACTCTTTTTATCGCGACACACCGTGACGGATCAAGTTCGAAATCTGCGATGATTCCTTCGATTTTTATGTCGTTTTTCGCAGGAACAAAATGTTGCGGAATGTTCGAGAGATAGCCTTGTATGCTCTCTTTTTCATTGAAACCGAGAACCGAAAAGAATGAACCGCAGCGGCCTAAATCTGTGATGTAACCCATTCTTTCGTTGATTATTTTCTCATCCGAAGTCTGGACATGGGTGTGTGTGCCGAAGAAAAGCTCGATTTTATCAGCTAAATAGAAGCCAAAAGCCTCTTTTTCGGCGGTTGCCTCGGCATGAAAGTCAAGAACTATGATGTCGGCACCGTCTGAGCGCAGTTTTTCGATCTCAGTCAGCGCTTTTTTGAAAGGGTTGTCGATAGGCGGCATGAAAACCGTTCCGAGAAGGTTGAGAACGCCGATTTTTATTCCGCTTTTTTCATGCGTGACAACGACTGAGCCTTTTCCCTGAAGGTCCTCGGGATAGTTCGCCGGGCGCAGAACGTAAGGCATTTTATCGATAAATGAATAAATTTCGGACTTGTTCCAGATGTGGTTCCCCGAAGTTATGACATCAACTCCGCACGAGTGCAGAAGAGTCGCATGCTTTTCAAGAAGTCCGGCGCCGCCCGAAGTGTTTTCACCATTTGCAATGACAAAATCGGCTTTGTAATCTTTAATGATTTTAGGTAGTTGTTCTTTGACGAAGTTTCTTGCGTGTCTTCCGACTATGTCACCTAAAGCAAGGATTCTGAAAGCCATTTTACTGAGCTGTTGCGATGACTCTTGTTTCTCTTATAACGATAACCTTGATCTGGCCGGGGTAGGAGAGGTCGGTTTCGATCTTTTTCGCGATATCGGTTGCCAGTGTGTAAGCGTTATCGTCGTTTACTTTTGCTGTATCAACCATAACTCTGAGTTCACGCCCAGCCTGAATTGCGAACGATTTGTCGACGCCGGGGAAAGAGTTCGCGATGTTTTCAAGGTCGGCAAGTCTCTGAACGTAAGCCTCTGCCATCTCTCTTCTTGCTCCGGGTCTCGCGCCGCTGAGCGCATCGGCAGCCGAAACGATGAAGTCGAGAACTGTTTCGGGTTTGACTTCGCCGTGGTGAGCCGCGATCGCAGCGACGATTCTGTGCTGTTCGCCGTATTTTTCCGCAAGTTTCGCGCCGATCGAAGCGTGGCTTCCTTCGATTTCGTGGTCAACAGCTTTACCGATATCGTGAAGAAGTCCTGCGCGTTTCGCGTTTTTGATGCTGTTTGCGCTGCAACCGAGTTCAGCTGCGATCTCCCCTGCAAGGAAAGCCGCTTCAACAGAGTGTTTCCAGACATTCTGGCCGTAGCTTGTTCTGTATCTCAGTCTTCCGACAAGAAGAACGAGTTCGGGGTGAAGTTTGTGGATCCCGAGGTCGAAAACAGCCTGGTCGCCGGCCTCTTTGATCGCTTTCCAGACTTCTTTCGTGCAGGCATCGAAAACTTCTTCGATTCTGCCGGGGTGTATTCTGCCGTCGGCGATGAGTTTCTGAAGCGTGAGAGAAGCGATCTGACGTCTGATCGGGTTGAAGTTGCTGATAACGACTGCTTCAGGCGTGTCGTCGATGATAAGGTCAACGCCTGTAACAGCTTCGATCGCGCGGATGTTTCTTCCTTCGCGGCCGATGATTCTTCCTTTCATCTCGTCATTCGGCAAGCTGACGGTCGTGACGGTGTTTTCAACTACATATTCGCCTGCGTAGCGCTGGATTGCGGTCGAAAGAATCTCTTTGCTTTTCTTTTCGGCGTCCTCGACCATTGCATCTTCGATTGCCTTGATTTTTTTTGCGGCGTCGTGTTTTGCTTCGTCCTCGATTTTCTGAATTAGAACTTCTTTTGCCTCTTCCTGAGTCATTCCTGCAATTCTTTCAAGCTCAGTATTTACTTCCGAGAGCTTTTCTTCAAGCTGAACACGCTGGTTGTCGAGGAAGATTTCGTCATCTTTCTGTTTTTTCTCAATAGTTTTCAGCTCTTTTTCCTTTACGATGTTGAGTTCGTCACGCTGGGTGAGCTGTTCCTCGCGTTTGTTGAGTCTTCTTTCGCGCTCTTTGAACTCCTTCAGAAGTTCATTTTTCGAATTTTCTGTCTCTTTTTTGCCTTCAAGAACGATTTCCTGCGCTTTGATTTCTGCCTCTTTTACCACTTTTGCGGCTTCGTCTTTAGCGTTGCTGAGTTCTTTGTGGGCTTTTTCCATTTTTTCTTTGAAAACGAGCGATCTTGACATCGCCCAAAGTGCGGCACCGAGCAAAATTCCAATAATAAGAAAGATTATTGAATTAAGCATTTTTTACCCCTTTAAGTTGTTTATAATAAAAATCCTCTCGTCTGTCGCAACTGCGTCAAGCCGTTCGTCAAAAGACTCAGAAAATCCTTCATCAACGATCTGAAAATCAAAAGCGACACCGAGGGTACGTGAATTTTTGTTTTTATATTTAAGCGTTGAGTCGTAAAAACCGCCGCCGTAACCGATTCTTTCGCATTTTTCCGAAAAAGCGACTCCCGGAACGAGAAACAGATCTATATCTTCGATCCTAACTTTTGGAAGATTTGTCTTGGGTTCCGGAATATTGAAACTGCCTTTTTCGAAGTCTTCCATCGAAAGTGCTTCATAAAATGAGAGTTTTTTCGTGCCTGTTTCCACTTTTGGAAAGACAAACCTTTTGCCGTGTTTTTCGAACAGAGAGAGAAGATTAACTTCTTTTTTTATCGGAACATAAAGCGCAATGACATTGGAACTATTAAAAATATCCAATGAAATCAAACGATCGATTATTTTTTTGCTTAAAATATCAACTTCTTCTGCACTCAACTTTTTTCTGAGTGTCAGAATATTCTGACGTAGAACAGATTTTTCCAATTATATAAAAGCCTTACGGCTCCTCCGGGAAAAATATATATAAACATTCGAACAAAATCGAATGAACTTAATTAGAAAGTATTAAAACAATATGGAAATGTCAACTTTCTTGACAGAAAAATGCGGCTTACTAAAATCTTTTGTCATTTTTAGGAGGTCGAAATGTCTATCAGCAAAGTCGGCGACGATTTGAAACAAATGCTTTTTCTCGTTCATTTCAAAGACGGATATGTTAAACCTGTTATTGCTTCCACTCAGGCTCAGGTCCGCGAAATTATTGCCGCTGAAAACGAAAGAAAAGTTGAAGATATTGAAAAAATCGTTCTTGAGCAGAACTACTATCCTCAGAACGAAGATTATTACGAT
This sequence comes from bacterium UBP6_UBA1177, assembly GCA_002310995.1. GTDB lineage: Bacteria > UBP6 > UBA1177 > UBA1177 > UBA1177 > UBA1177. The sequence continues at coordinate 4,588 of DBYV01000027.1, forward strand.
ATTTAGGAGGAGATATGAAAAGATTTTCCCTGTTTATTCTGTTGTTTGCAGCACTTTTCTTTTTTGCCGGATGCGGCGGAGGAGGCAGCGATTACGACAAATATGGCGATACCGATTCTGACAGAAACGATAATGATACTGCTGATACTGTTCCCGATAAAGATTCTTCTGATACTGCCGATACCGCGGAAGATCCGACGGACACTGATACCTCAGAGCAGTCCGACAATGACGGCGAAACAACAGATGAAGAAGAAACCAACGATTCTGATGCAGATTCTGGTGAATCGGTAGATTTCTGGTCAACTTGCGAAGGAATTATAGCATGCGTCAATAGATGTAGAGAAAACGATTCTGTGTGTGTAGGCGATTGTTACGGCAAAGGAAGTGATGATGCTCAACTGTACTACAGGCGCTGGATAGAGTGTTTCGAAGATAAATGTGCCGAAGACAAGACTCCTGAATGTTCTGCGGCAAACTGCGCGGAATGGGATGAATTGTGCAATGTTGCATCGGCTTTCGAATATGAAGTCAATATTCCTGCACCTTATGGAAATGCTACATTTGCAGGTGATTTTTCTTTCATTTTGAACAATGTATATCCGACGAAGGAAGACCAAATTGAATTCAAAAGTTTTGCTTCCGGCAACATTTCTTCAATGTCGATTACTCCAGACGGCACGATAATTTCGTTTGTCAGAACCAATAACGATTCGCGGGATGGCAAAGTTTTGGAAGTTTATCAGGCTCCTTATAATGTCGCTACTCAAACTTCAGGTAATCCTGTTGTTCTGCTTAGAATAAAAACTAGTGCAGCGACTGAAGGCGAGCATACTGCCGGTGTAGCCAATGAAAGTGATGCTAGACTGATTGTAGGGGATATTGATTCGAAATATCAATTCAGATGTTATCACGCATTTGGAATTGGTTCGTTTAAAATTGACAAGGCTGTTGTAAAGACTGGCTCAGGAGGAAAATTGACCTTCAGTAACGGCAGTGTTGAACTTTTCAATCCGCAGAATATTCCGGAACTTGGCGGTGATGCACGTGAAATTCTCGGTGTCGACTCTTGTTCTCTGATTCAGTAGGAGGAAATATGAAAAAGACGCTTTGTGTTTTATGCTGTTTTTTGTTCATATTTTGTTCGTGCGGGACTGCCGAAAAGAAGACTCCGCGGAAGGAAAACGTTCCTGCACAGTCGGAAAGTGACGACGAGCAGGAAGATGCTGACAACGGCATTACCGAAAACGGAATCCACAATCTGCCTAATGGTGACCGCTACATCGGCGGTTTCAAGGATCACAAAAAATTCGGTGAAGGAGAATATATCTATGCCAACGGTGACCGTTATAAAGGTTTTTTCGAAAACGGGCATTACAACGGTCAGGGCGAACTTACTCTGAAAGACGGAACCAAGTATATCGGTGAGTTCAAGGATGGTTTGCGCAACGGTCAGGGGACACTGACATTCCCTAGCGGAGCGAGATACGAAGGCTCTTTCAAGAACGATATGATGGATGGAGAAGGAATTTTCCGCTTTCCTGATGAAAAGGAGTACCGCGGTAGTTTCAGCAAAAATCTCAGGCACGGTCACGGAGTTATGATTTTCCCTAGCGGTGCGGAATACGAAGGTGATTTTGATGGCGATAAACGAAGCGGAAAGGGTAAAATGACTTACCGCAACGGCAATGTCTACGAAGGAGATTTTGTTGACGGAAAGCGCGAAGGCAGAGGAAAACTGACCAAAAAGAACGGAGATGTCTATGTCGGGGATTTTGAAGCCGACAATCCTGAAGGTTCAGGAAAATACATTTTTGCCAACGGTGATGTATACGAAGGTGAAATTCGTCAGGGTGCACTCACGGGTAATGGTAAAAAAACAATGAAATCAGGTGTTTATTCTGGAGAATTTCTTAATGGTGCCTATCATGGTGTAGGCAAGTTTACGGGAAAAAACGGTTCTGTAAGATACGGAGTATGGCACCACGGCAACTTCGCGAACCAGCTCCCTGTCCCTGAAGACGATGAAGAAGGGACTGAAGAATATGTTTCTTCGGAAGGAGACGATTCAGCGAAAGATGAAAAATCTGCTTCTGAACCGCAGAAAGAAAATTCTTCTTCGGAAGACGTCAAAACCCGGGCAGAGTGAAATGCTTGTGGTTTTTCTGGGGAATCCAGGTCAGGAATACAAACTCACAAGACACAATTCAGGATTTATCGTTGCTGAAAACATGGCGATGCTTCAGAATGTACGCTGGAGTCAGAAATTTTTTGGAATGTTCGCAAAAAAAGAATTTTCGGGAAATCAGCACTGTTTTCTAAAACCCGAAACTTTCATGAATTTAAGCGGGAAAAGCGTTCAGGCAGCTAAGTCGTTTTTCAAACTGGCCGACAAGGAAATTGTTGTCGTACATGACGATATCGAAACAGAGTTCGGAACAGTCTCATTCAGGGAAGGCGGCGGCTTTGCCGGGCACAACGGACTTAAATCAATAGCAAATTCGATCGGAAGCCCGAATTTTCTTCGCATAAAAATCGGCGTCGGCAGACCGAAAAAAGGAGATGTCGCATCGTTCGTTCTCGGCAAATTCACACCTGATGAGACAGCCTTCTTCTCCGTCATGACAGAGGCTGCTGAAGCCAAGCTTAAAGAACTGCTGCAATAAATTCTAAGACGTGTCAGCTCACGTCTCTACATCTTGAATAAATAAAATATTGCTTTTTCGGCAACTATTTGTAGAATGCCCGCCGGTTATTTTTTGTATCTTTATTTATTAGAGGTTTTAAATGTTTCAGGACATCAGAAAAAAAAGCAGTTCGCTGCTTATAACACTTATGTTTGCAGCGATTATTGTTACGTTTGTTATCTCTTTCGGCCCTGGCGATCGGGCAGGTTGCAATTCTGTGCAAAACAGTGCCGGAACAGTTAACGGTGAAGTTATCACAATGTCGGAATTCCGTTTTGCTTACTCGAATCTCATTGATTACTATCAAAGAATTTTCAGAGATTTCAACAACGAAATGGCAAAACAGTATAAACTGTCTGATAAGGCTTTGAACGGTCTCATCGGTGAAATTCTTGTCGCTCAGGAAGCTCAAAAGCTTGGTTTCAAAGTTTCTGACGAAGAAGTCAGCAAGGAAATAGTCGGAAATCCTTATTTCCAGAAAAACGGTGCTTTTGACAAAGAGTCTTACGAGAATATGGTTAAATTCACACTGAATACGACAATTGCCGCTTACGAGCAGCGTGTCAGAATGCAGCTTCTTGCAAGAAAACTCAGAACCTATCTGGTTGACAATATTACTGTTTCTGATACCGAAGCAAAGGATGAATTTGCTACTGCAAATGAAAAAGTTGATGCATTTGTCTATGTTTTCTCCGATTCATATCTTAAGGCTGAAAAGAAAAATGAACTTCTTTCCGCTATCACGGATGAAGAAGTTGCTGCATTTCTCAAAGATAACGAATCAAAGGCAAAGATGGCTTTTGAAGACAATGTTTCCAAGTATTCGAAAGGTGAAGGTCAGACTCTTTTCGAAAATGTCAAAAATGACGTAGCAAAAGATCTGCTTCTTGCTCCGAAACTTGAAGAAAAGATAAAGGCTGATTCTGCAAAACTCCTTGCAATGCTTAAAGAAAAACCTGAAACCACCGCTGAAGAAATTACGGCTGCATTTGCTGACTGGGATCTCAACGGAAGAGAAATTTCTGTTACGAAAAAATCGACTTTTGCTGCTGGAATCGGTTTCAGTCCGAAATTCATAGAAAAACTTTTCTCCGATCCGGAACCAAAACTTCTGGACGAAGTTTTCAAGACCGAAGAAAACAGATATATCGTTGCGAAAATAACAAAGCACACAGCAGCTGATATGGCTGAATTTGAAAGTTCAAAAGCGGTTCTTAAAGCAAATCTTGCAAGCGCTAAGAAAGGTCAGATTTACGAAAATTACGTAGAAAAACTTAGAGCTACCGCAGATATCAAAATCAACAGAGAATTCCTGAAACTTTTCGAAGGTTCTGAGAATTAGTTCAGTTTTTCGATTGACACAATCGTCAGAATATTGTTTTCAACTTTAAATTTTATCTCACATCCGGCAAACGGAAAACCGTATATTCTTGAAGGATCGTTTTGGTAAGCCGGACGCGGGTCGAGAGCAAGAATTTCTTTAAGCTGTGCAAGCTTCCCTTCAGAAATTATGTCAATGAAATCAGCCTGAACGACAACTTTCAGAGGTTCTTTTTCTGCAAGCGTGTTGAATATGTCGGTAGCTGAAGTTATGGCATCAACTGCCGGAAGGTAGGGTTTTATGTCGTATATTGGTGTTCCGTCCATGAGATCTGCGCCGCTGATGAATATCTCGCAGTTTTCGATTTTTTCGATTCTGACGGCTGAAAGTCCTATGCTGTTTGGGCGGAAAGGAGACCTTGTTGCAAAAACTCCGACCTTTTTGTTTCCGCCGAGTCGCGGAGGTCGGACTGTCGGAGACCAACTTTCCTGTTTTGCTTCGGAAAAGCCCCATAAGAGCCAGATGTGCGAAAAATTTTCAAGCCCGCTCAATGCTTCCGGAGAACGGAATTTGTTCTCAAAAACTATCTTTGCTGTAAGTAAGGGAGCAAGCCCGCTCTGACGCGGGATGCCAAATTTTGAAGGAAAATCGTTTTCGATTTTTGCTATGATTTGTAAACTCTGGCCGCTGTTCATTCCGCTTTTCTCGGAATTTTCTCGACCTCGCGTTCTCTTCTGATAATTCTAACAGAGAATTTTATAGGAGCTGCAATTATGCCGCAAAGAATGAGGCCACTGTCAAGGCGTGTGAAAAGCCAGTATTTTTCTGTGATTAAAGCTAATGCTGCAAAGAAGAATATATCTACTTCATTGATTTTCAATATTGAGAAAAGTGCGTAGCCGAACCATTTTACCCAGTCGGTGAATGTGCGTTTCGGCGGTGTTGACCATACCGGACAGCTGTCTGTTTTAGCGCCGTATTCCTCGATTGTTCCTTTGCGGTAGTGTTCCATAATTTCAAGATCAAGCAAAACCCTCTGAGTAACCCATTTGCCGTATCCGGCAATACAGCTTGCAGTTGCAGCCATCATCGGAATTATCAGATCGATAAACTGGTTTGTTGATGCGTAAGCCCTGAATCCTATTGCCCAGAACATGATTGTTAGGGTAACTGAATCTGTGATTTTATCGAAGAAAAAACCAAATTTTGTAGGACAGTTTCTGAAACGCGAAACAGTTCCGTCCATATTGTCGAGAATAAGTCCTAAATTGAGCAGAATTGCTCCGATAACTCCACCGGAATATGTTCTGTCAAAGAAAACGAAGGCTGATCCGGCAAGCTTAACAAAAATGCTGACAAAAGTTATCCGATTTGGCGTGACCCATTTTCTTTCGACAAGCGGCAAAAGAAAAAGTATTGTCAGCGGACGCGCGAAAAGCATTGCCCAGAAATCGTCAGACTGGTAATTTCTGAGTTTCATCCAGCGATCTTTAAGTTTCATATTGATTCTCCGCTATTTTTAGAATTAATAATTTTGGACATGTAATTTGCGTCGGGACGCGTTAGAACGGCAGTTCGTCTTCTTCGTTATCGAATTTAGGAGCGTTTCCGGCCTGAGACTGAGCTCCGCCTTCTTTCGGGTTCTGCTGATATGTGCGTTCCGGCTGACCGCCAAAAGAGTTGTCTTTAGGATCAAGGAAATTCAGAGAATTTGCAATGATTTCAACAACATTTCTTTCGTTGCCGTCTTTATCCTGATATGTGCGAGTCTGAATCTTACCGTCAACAAAAACAAGAGAGCCTTTTTTTAGGAATTTCGAAGCGTTTTCTGCCTGATTCCCAAAAACAACAATCCGATGCCATTCGGTTTTTTCCTCAAAGTTGTCACCTTTTCTGACTCTTTCGGAAGTCGCAAGAGAAAAGTTACATATAGGAGTATTGTTTGACGAATATCTGATTTCGGGATCTCTTCCGAGACGACCGATAAGCATAACTTTGTTAAGACCGCTCATAGTTTTCTCCTACTTTTTGATCGAAACAGGTTTTTCTTTGTCAGGCATTCTTTCGCCAAGAATTGTTGCTATCATCATATTGGCATTCTGGTTAAGGTTGCCTTCAACACCTTTTGCATCGTTGTTGAAACGGAATTTGATGTTTCCGTTGATGATTTCAAGCATTCCTTCCATGAATTTGTTAACAGGTCTACCGTTCTGCTCGTCGAAGATGTAGAGGAGAACGAGCGAGATTACAAGAAGGAAAATCGCAACTATAGTGAATGTTCCGCGTTTTGCCGAAAGAGGTTCCAAAAGTTTGTCTTTCGATACGAGAGCAAGGTAGAAGAGACCTTCATTGTCAGAAAGCGACGGATGGCGCGATACACTGGCAAAGAATGTTTCGCCGTTGAGAATGATCTCCATATCGTGTCTTTTTGTATCTTCTTCATCTATTTTTGCGATAAGATCCTGATTTCCCTTGATGAATTTCTTGAAACTCTCGTGAAGCTGCGTAGGAAGCGTGCTGCCAAGAAGTGAAGATTTGTCAAAAAAGCCAAAGTAGAATTTAGACTGCTGGTTGCCGAAAATCGACTCGTCGTAAAGGTTGGCAACAGCGTTTTTAGCTGCTTCGGAATCAACATTGTCGGCCGAGAAGTAGATGCCGATGATGTCGCCTTTGTCAATTATCGGAGCTGCAGAAACGAGGTATGTTTTTCCTTTTATTTTAATAATGTCGCGGTTTGTCGTGCCGCGGAGAGCAGCCTGGAAAAGTTTTTCATTTGCAAGGTTTACGCCTTTGAAGATTCCGTCAAGGTTCTTCGCAATTACGTTGCCTTTAGTGTCTGCAACGAAAATCGTGTTGCTGTAGTCGTATATTTGGTTGATGACGTTCATCTCAGTTTCAATTCTGTCGACAAAAGCCTTTGCATTGGGCGAAAGTTCGCTTCTTTTTGCATCGTTTTTTGCCTTTCCTTCTCGTTCAAGTGCATACTGTGCAAAATCGGAGAGAACTTCTTCCGAAACTTCTTCCCATTTTGCCGGATCAAGAGCTTCTATGAGTTTCGCATTTTTGGCAATAGATTCGACTTTGTGGATTTTGTCGAATTTGTCTGCTTCAGAGATTCTTGAATAAACCGATACTGATTGTGAAACGGCATTCTTTGCCGATTCGATAAGGTTGCTGCGGGTGTAGTTGACAAAAAAGTAGTTTGTTGCCACGTAAAGCAGCGCTGTCAGAATGATAGTTACGAGAAAAAGTTTGATTTTCATAATTCCTCCTTGTTAGAAAACAGAACTTGTCTGCCAGATATTGAATATTTACCGGTAGTTACTATTGATATCGCTTTCGAAAGCAGGATGTGCTCCTGTTCCAGAATACGTGCTTTAAAAGTTTCTTTTGTGTCATCGTCGTGTCTCAAAACGGGCTGCTGCAGGATTATCGGACCACCATCGAGAGTTTCGTCAACAAAATGGACGGTGCAGCCTGAGACTTTTACACCGTAGTCAAATGCCTGGCCCTGTGCATCGACACCTTTGAATGCCGGAAGAAGCGAAGGATGGATGTTTATTATTTTTCCTTTGTAGCCTGAGAGGAAAGTGTGTCCCAGGACTTTCATGAAGCCTGCAAGAACAATAAGTTCTGTGCCGAACGGTTTTACCGCTTCGAGAAGTCTTTGTTCGTAGTCTTCTTTCGGTTCATCCTTTTTCTTTGGCAGAACAATTGTTTTTACGCCTAAAGATTCAGCTTTTTCGAGACCAGGAGCGTTTCTTTTGTCAGAAAGGACAAAACTGATTTCATCAACGCCAACAAGTTTCTTTTCGGCGAAATTACGGCATACTGCAACCATATTTGTGCCGGTTCCTGATATGAAAATTCCGATTCTCACTAGTTTTTCTCTTCAAAAAATTCCATAATCTCTTCTTTTTCAAGGATTATCTTGGGTCCTTTTTTCTCGTTATCGAGAGCATACGCTTCTTTCTCTTTCGGGTATCTTGCTACAAAGTATTTCCTCTCATCCTTTTGAACAGGAACCATTCTAATCTGCGGCGGAAGAATGCCTATGCCTTCAGGATCTACAGCCGGGGCGACTACGCAACCTTCACCGAAAACGCGGAAAAACGCGACTTCGACATCAGGATTGCACATAACATTATTTTCCTGGATGTATTTGCCGAGCATATCTTCAATCGATTTTTTGTTGTAGCAACCGAGATTTTTGTCTCTTTCGTTTTCGACTACAAGCTGGAAAGTAGGTTTGCAAAGCACCTTTTCCTCAGAAGGTTTCTCTACAAAGTAAAGCGGAACACCGGCTGGAACTTCGCAACTGTATTCGCAGTTCGGAACCGGCTGGTCGTTGATTGCCTGATAAAGCGCGATTCTGTTGCCTAACTGATGGATTTCAACGGTGGCAACACCGCCTTTTGCAATATTGATTTTACCGTTGAAGAGCAGTCCTTCTTTGAAGTTGGCGACATAAGGCGCAACCGTCTCAAGTGTTGTATACGTTCCTGACTTGAGATCAAGTGAAACAGTGTGTCTGCCTGCCGGAATTTTGTCTGCGCGGATGCAGTTTTTCTTCTTGTCAATCGGCTTGAAGAAATTGTTTTCTCTTCCGTCTATCAACAATCTGAAACTTCTTATAAAAGTCTCTGTTTCCTTAAATTGCTGGAAGCCAAGTTGCTCAGCTTCGTCGGAATCTTTTGTTGAAAGTTGGAACTCCTGACCGTCGGCAAAGGCGCAAAGTTCAAGCGCCGCATAAGGCGTGGCAAACACAACATAAATTGGCGACGCTAAAAACGCCATTAAAATCAAGTATTTAGCGAATTTCACATCAAACTCCCAAAAAATTGTAAAAATCATCAAAAAAATCGCGCGCTATTATAATACAAATAAATTTTTTGTCCATAAAAACCGTACTTCGTTGTAAAAATCTCTTCAAAAGGCGTGTCTGAACATAAAAAAAACGGCACCGACAAGGCATAAACCGGCGAAAAGGAAGTCCAAAGTCAGTTTCTCTTTCATGTAGAAAACCGAGAAAAAGGCAAAAACTATCATCGTGATGACTTCCTGCATAACTTTGAGCTGTCCGACGGTGTAAAATTTGTAACCCATGCGGTTGGCCGGAACCTGAATACTGTATTCAAAGAACGCTATTCCCCAGCTTAGCAGGATTATTAAAAAAATCGGCTTGTCTTCAATCTTCAGATGCCAGTACCATGCGAAACACATGAAAATGTTTGCAGCTACAAGAAGGAGAATCGGATAAATTCTTTCCATTTTTTTACCTCAAAGAAATTTAAACGGCGGGATATTAGCAGAAATTTCCGGGAAATAAATTTATCTTAATTAAGGTTTTATTATCACCCGTCATCACCGTTGCCGCACCTGTTTCTTTTTCGCAAGCTTTTCATACATCTTGAAAAGCTCTGCAACAATCTCTGTTTCACTCATTTTTGGATCAAAACCGTAAGCCGCCATAACGGCCTTGTCGTTTTCTTTGTGAGCTTTTCTGAGGTCCGGCGGCATCGTCGTTTCATCGTAAAGGTCGGCAAGTGATGAATCGGGATATTTTGCGCGAGCATCAAGAATAGCCTGCGCGGTCTGCTCGATTTTTGCTTTCTGCGAATCTGTCGGATTGCACCACGGAAAATTGTTGTAAACGATGAAAATTGAATAACTGTATCGCATTTCCAAACGGCCGCATACAGTCCGTGTCCAAGCATTATGAACATTACTTGTCATCACGCCGAACAAATATAAATCAGCGTCTGAAATGATATACAGTTTTTGTCCGGGAATCATGTCGTTTTCTACAAAAGCCATCGGAATGTATTTTCTGTTTTCTGACGAAGTCTGCGGCATTGCGAAATAAGGTCTTGTTTCATCGAATTTTGCAGCAGGTCTGAATAAATGCGGCATATCTTTCAGCTTATAGGCATCACCGGTTTTTGGCTGTGATTCGCGCCACTCCTTGCAAGCTTTGACACGGTTCAATATCATAGGCAAATTTCTCAACTGTGCCGGAGAAATATCCTTCAGCCAAAGACAGTAACGCTTTGTTCCGTCAATAAATTCACGTCCCATCGAAAAACGTTTTATCCATTTTTCTGATTCAGGTTCTTTTCGAAGAATATTTTCTCTTTCTTCTTCTGTAAGGATGAGATTGTTGCCTGATATTGACATCGGTCCCATAATGATTTCAGGAACATTGCACAAAGGTTTTTGTCTTCTTTCCAAGAACACATTGTCGGCATCTGCCAGATAACCGTTAATGTTTTTAGCTGCGGTTACAGTCCCGTCAGCATTGAAAATCTTCTTATTGTCGCAGTGATTTTTATCTTGATTTTGCGTCAGTAAAATCGAATCCGTGTGGCAACTGAACCCGACAATTACACAATGAACAGCAGCCTGATGTTCGCTTTCGCTTGTCCATTTGAAAGTTTTCCATGCAAAATCAATCCGTATTCCCTCATCGAAAAGAGGTTTCCACAAAGTTGCGACCTCTTCTCCCTGGGTTATTGAATTTGTGGAAACAAATGCACAGCGGGTTGTTTTTGAATCTTTTATTAAATCAGATGCTTTTTTATACCAGCATGCGACATAATCCAAATTCCCTGCATTGTTCCAGCCTTTAAAAATATTTTTCACATCTTCCCGCTGAGCCTCAGAGCGTTTTTTAGATCCTACAAACGGCGGGTTTCCCATGATGTAATCGTAATGGTTTTCAGTCTTTTTCTGCTGCGGCTTTCCGACATTTATTTCGTCTGTAATAAGATTTATCGCTTCGTATTTGACCTCAGGTTCATGTGCTTCAAAAGGATAAATAAGATTTGTTCTTTTTGCCGTTATTGTCGGGATTTCCGCTTCTTCGTGCAGGTATCTCCAGTCCATGCGAAGTGCGTTGCCTTCAACAATCGTCGCATTTGTCGAAAGCGGAAGAAAATCTAGATTCTGTTCAACAATTTCTTCGGTTTCTTTCATCATCTGACTTTCTGCTATCCAAAGCGCGGTTTTTGCGACAGTTACCGCAAAATCGTTGATTTCGATACCGTAAAACTGCGAAATTTTGACTTTTATCGGTGAAAAATCCTTGCTCGAAAGAAGCATCTGCGAGCCGTGAATAACTTTCAGACATTCATTTTCCAAACGGCGCAGTGAAATATAGGTTTCAGTCAGGAAATTGCCGCTTCCGCAGGCAGGATCGAGAAATGTCAACGATGCGATTTTATCGCGTAACTGCTCCAAACGGGAACGCTGTTTTGCTGATATTCCGCTCACTTCGACCTTGCTCAGTGACCGAAGCCGGCGGTTGCTGAGCGTAGTCGAAGCACCGCAAATTTCATAAAATTCCTTCCATAAACCATCCAGAAAGAGCGGATCAATCACTTTGTGAATGTTTGCAATTGAGGTGTAGTGCATCCCGCCTTTTCTGCGGGTGTCGGGGTTAAGCGTCGATTCAAAAACAGCGCCGAAAATCGTGGGAGAAATCTTCGACCAGTCAAAAGGAGCACAGTAATTTACTATAATATTGACAATTTCATCACTAAAATTGGGGACTTCTATGTCTTCAGCAGCAAAAAGGCCGCCGTTGACATACGGAAAGGCCTTTAATTTAAGGTCATATTTGTCACGGTTTTCAGGTTTTGTGTCCAATGCCTTGAAAAGATTGATGATTCCAAGCCTCAAATCAGGCAGGTTGAACGATTTTATATAGTCTTCAAAGCTCGTCCGCGTTTCGAAAAGCCCGGCATCTTCGGCATAAAGACAGAAGACGATGCGGACACACAGAAT
>DBYV01000057.1:0-13042 GCA_002310995.1 bacterium UBP6_UBA1177
TTGACATCACCTACAAAGGCGGCGAACCCGTTGCATTCACCCCGGCTGCACCGAGACCTGCTGCTGCAAGACCCGCTGCCGCTCCAGCTCCTGCTGCTGCACCTGCTGCCGCTCCGGCAGGCGATGTAAGCGGAAACAACGTTGTCGCTCCGATGCCAGGACTTATCATGAAAGTCCTCGTTAAAGTCGGCGACACCGTAACTGCAGGACAGAAAGTTATGACGATGGAAGCAATGAAGATGGAAAACGACATCAACTCCGGAACTGCGGGAACAGTAAAGGCCGTTCTCGTCAAGGAAGGCGACAATGTCAAGGAACACCAGCCGCTTGTAACAATAGGTTAAGAGGCTAAAATGAAGAAAAGTATAATTTTTATTTTTGCTATTTTCCTGAGCTTCCTTCTTTTTGCCCAGGAAGAGCAGCCGGCACCGGAAAATCCCGGTCTGGCACCGCATCAGCAGGTTCAACTGCGCAATCCCGGCCAGATAAGGACTATTCCGTTCAAGGTTCAGAATCCGAATTCTGTTTTTACCGGAAGCAAAGAGAACGATTCACTTGTCAGACTCGAGATCGAATACAGACTTCTTGACAACACACCGCAGAAAAAGATTGAGTACGCGGCTATCGTTTCAAATAACGTTGTCGAAGGAACACCCGAATTTAAGACGATTGCAGAGCATCGTGATGAAAAAACAATTGGCAGATACCTTATGATCACAGGTCTTGAGGCAGTTCTTCCTAACCAGAAAGAACAGAAGGATTCAAAACTTGCGGCAGTTGACCTTGATTCTTTTGATCCTGCAAAACAGGATTACAAAATCACGGCTTACTTTCCGAACAGCGAAAGAAGGGAATACAAACATTCAGACCTTCTCCTTGCCGATAACGGTGTTGCATTCATTAACTTCGAAGCTCCGGCCGACCAGTTTGCGGTTATGCTCAGCGGCGAATCGGCTCGTGATGTTACGCTCACACGCACGCTTTCGATCAAAAACTTCGGCAAAACATACGAAGTAACTCCTCTTTTTATCAATTTCTCGCTCCGTTCGTCCGGAACGATGGAATATTACCTTCAGAAGAACAGAAGTTTCTTGGCCCGTTTCTTTAACACCACGGCTGTAGCTCATATCACGATAGGAAACCTGATAATGATGCTCGTTGCGTTCATTTTCATTTTCCTCGCGATTGCGAAAGACTATGAGCCGCTTCTTCTTCTCCCGATCGGTTTCGGTATCCTTATCGGCAACATTCCGACCGCTGCAGGCGTTCAGATCGGCGTTTACGATCCGGGCTCAGTTCTCAACTATCTCTACTTCGGAGTTCTGAAAGGTATCTATCCTCCGCTTATTTTCTTGGGTATCGGCGCAATGACCGACTTCTCCTACATGATCGCCAACCCGAAACTCATCCTTATCGGGGGAGGAGCTCAGGTAGGTATTTTCGCGGCGTTCCTTATTGCGATCTTCCTTGGATTCAATATTCAGGAAGCTGCGTCTATCGGTATCATCGGCGGCGCTGACGGTCCTACCGCTATTTTTACGACTGGTCTTATGGCTCCGCACCTTTTGGGCGCAGTCGCTATCGCGGCTTACTCGTATATGGCTCTCGTTCCGGTTATCCAGCCCCCGATCGTAAAACTCCTTACGACCAAAAAGGAAAGACTTATCCGCATGAAACCGCCGCGTGTAGTTTCAAAGCGTGAAAGAGTCCTTTTCCCGATAGTTGCGTTCATCGTCTGCACCTTCATCGCTCCCGGCGGACTTCCACTCATCGGAATGCTTCTTCTCGGCAACATCATCAAGGAATCTGGCGTAACCGACAGACTTTCGAAGACTGCAAGCAACGCTCTTATCGATATCGTAACCGTTCTTATCGGTATCACGGTCGGTGCTTCTACAAGTGCTCAGACTTTCCTGACACCGGCATCAGTCAAAATTTTCGCTCTCGGCGCTCTTTCATTCATGATTTCAACTGCCGGCGGCGTTCTGATCGCGAAACTCATCAACTGCTTTCTCAAACCAGGCAACAAACTCAACCCGATTATCGGTTGCGCTGGTGTTTCCGCGGTTCCTGACAGTGCACGTGTTGCACAGAATATCGGTAAACAGGCTGACCCGACGAACTACCTTCTTATGCACGCAATGGCTCCGAACGTAGCAGGCGTTATCGGTTCTGCAATCGCTGCAGGTATATTGCTCGGAATCATCCCGCACTAAGCGATATTTCAGCTTTTCATGATTTTACGGCTCCCTTCGGGGAGCCTTTTTTTTGCCTTTTCCCAACTCTATTGAAAAAATAGTAGTAACTTTTTAAAAACAATTTTAGCTCTTGACTTTTAGAAAATGTGCTTACAAATCAAGATGTTACCGTTGTTTTTGAAGTATAGGAGGAATTTTAATGGAAAATTTTGTTATGATTTTGGTTTCAGCGTTTGTTTCTGGTGCGTTTGCTAATTTATTTACCTTGTGGTGGCAACGAAGAACAAAAATAAGAGATAATAAATTAAAAATATTTGAGGCACTTATGGCATATAGATATAATATTGTTTGTGAAGATAATGTTAAAATCTTGAATACTATAGATGTATTTTTTTATTCAGATAAAGGTGTTAGAGAGGCTTACACTAATTTTTGGAATGAAACTTTTAAACCAAAGGAAATGAATCCACAGCCAGGGGATAAGTATCTTAAATTATTGGAAGAAATCGCTGTTGTGCTTAATCTGAAAAATATCAGATGGGATTGTATAAAATGTTATTATTATCCATGGAGTTTACAAGCAAAAATTGAAAGTGAATTTGTAACGATAGAGAAAGTTTTGAATGAATCTCAAAAAAAATGACACGCTCTAAAAGAATATTTCCGAACATCGTCTGATATAATTCAGAAAATCTTTTTTTTATTAACCAATCTAAAAACAACTAAATAAAACCTTGCTTTCAAATTGAAGTGTATCTGATTTTAAATAAATTTTTTGTCAGCCTTTTAATCTGTTTGTTTAATTGTTATTTGAAAATATATAATAAAATCAAATACTTGCGCCGTTTGGGAATTCATGTATTATGCAAAACGGTTTGGTTGGAAAAACGGAGGCAAATGAAATGAAGCCACTGGACGATTTGGACGAACAATTAAAGAATGAGGAGAGCACCAAGCTAAACTACATTACTCCCGCCATTCAGAAGAAGTGGAACGCTGAAGGCGATCGGATAGTCATGGAGTACGGTAAAAGAGATTCTGGTCACTACTTTACCGACGGACAAATCCTCGTTAATAGCGACGGAACGGTAAAGCGCGGCGAGCAAAAGAAGGTTGACTATCTCCTGCTCTTCAAGAATAACCTTCCGCTTGCGCTTGTGGAGGCAAAGGGCTATGACCATGACGTGAACGAGGGTGTAAGTCAGGCGTTGGAATATGCTGCGCTCTTGGACGTTCCCTTTGCCTATGCCTCCAATGGGCAGGTATTTCACGAAGAAGACAGACTTACTGGCAGGAACCAAGAGTTCGGGAGGGATGATTTCCCGACATCAGCAGAGCTTTGGGAAAGGTATCGCAAGGCCGAGAACATCTCCGACGACGAGACGGAGCTTATCATCAGCCCCTATTACATCACTCCGGATGGAAAAACGCCCAGATACTACCAGCGCAACGCGATCAACAGGTGTATCACTGCAATCGCCAAGGGTCAGAACAGGCTCCTGCTCGTAATGGCAACGGGCACAGGCAAGACCTTTGTCGCTATGCAGATAATCTACCGTCTCTACTCGAAAGGAGCTAAGAAGCGGATTCTGTTCCTCGTGGATCGGAATGCCCTCGCTGACCAGACATTCGATGACTTCACAGCATTCAAGAAGACTATGGTTAAGATCGGCGAAAAGTACACGCTGAAGACCGATGAAGAGATAAAAGAGCTCACAGCATACGAGGTTTTCATTTCTCTCTACCATCAGATGAAATCCGGCAAGTCAGATGAAGACGGAGATTTCGACGAGGAAGATTCCACGGTAAGCTATTATAAGAACCTGCCGAGAGATTTCTTCGATCTGATCGTTGTTGACGAATGCCATCGTGGCTCGCTCAGGGAAGAAAGTGGCTGGCACGAGATGCTGGAATACTTCAGCCCAGCCACCCAGATAGGCCTTACGGCTACTCCGAAAGAGACAGCGTTCGGCTCGAACATTGAGTACTTCGGTGAACCCGTCTATAGCTACTCCCTTAAGCAGGGAATAGCAGATGGTTTTCTCGCGCCGTATAAGGTAATTGCTTACGAACTCGACATTGACAGAGACGGCTATATGCCGAAGCCTGGGGAGCTAGACATCAAGGGTAAACCGCTCGAAAATAGGCGTTACAAACAGCATGAGTTTGACCGGAAGCTCATTATCGACGATCGCAGAAAGCTGGTTGCAAAGAAGATCAGCGATTACATGAAACAAACTGACCGCTTCCAGAAAGTCATCGTTTTCTGCGAGACGGAAGAACATGCAGGTGCGATGGCAAATTACCTGAGAAATGAAAACTCTGATCTCGTGAAAGAAGATCAGCGGTACATCGTTCGTATTACGGCAAACGATGAGGTCGGAAAGAAACAGATCAAGAGCTTCAAAGCACCTTCACAAAAATACCCAGTTATTGCAGTGACGAGCAAGCTCCTTTCCACAGGCGTGGATACCCAGACTGTAGAGCTTATCGTCATGGATAAAACCATCGGCTCCATGTCCGAATTCAAACAAACGCTGGGGCGGGGAACCAGAATAAAGGAGCACTACAAGGTCGGGGATGAAGAAAAGAGCAAGACGCATTTCGTTCTCATGGATTTCCGGAAGAACTATCTGAAGTTCAGTGATCCCGATTTCGATGGTGATGTCGAGATCGTTGAGGGCGGTACGGATATGCCACTTCGAGTCAAGGAAAAGAAAAAGCGCGAGGTTTTCCGGATCAATGGCGTAAACGTCGAGATAGCCGGAAAGCAGGTGCTTTACCTCGACGAGAAGATGCAACTTGTCAAAGAGACAAATGTTGAAGAATGCGTGAAGAACAACATTCTTGATCATTATAGTGAGTACGTGGATTTTCAGAAGAGTTGGCGGGAGTCTACGGACAAGAGACTGCTTGTGTATGAACTTCTGCTAAACGAAACTGTAGCAAAAAAGCTAATGCAGGACATTGGTATTCCCTGTGATTACTATGACTTGATTGGTTTCTATGGTTACGGGATTCCAATTCCGCTAAAAGAAGATCGTATCAATACAGCATTGTCCTATGTTGCACGTCTTCCTAAAGAACAGCAAGAGATTATGGAGATCGTAATAGATGTCTATCGAACGACTGACTGGATAGACCTGCGACATTTAAAAATATTTAGTCTGCCGCTGTTTGCGGCCAAGGGTTACACGATCAAAACGGCGCTGAAGCCTTTTGGCGGTAAGGAAGGCTATGAGAAGGTCATTGATGAAATGGAGGAAACACTACGGTGAATGGTGACGCATTAGTTAAGAAGACAACAAAAATCATGTTTGGGGATGCCGGTATCAGTGGTACTGCACAGTACATGTCGCAGCTTGTTTGGGTGCTTTTCTTGAAAGTATTCGACTACAAAGAAGAGGAATGGGAGCTGGAAGGTAACTACTCTCCTGTCATTCCTGCGCCATTCCGGTTCAGGGATTGGGCTGATCCTCGCAAGGATGATGGCACCAAGGATTACTCAAACAGAATTACCGGCGACAAGCTAATCGATTTTGTGAACAATACATTGTTCCCATATCTGCGAGGCATTGAGGTTGAGTACGAAGGGGAAAAGCGCCTTTTCGCCTCTGAGGATAGCAAAGCGGCGATTATCAGATCTTTCATGGCTGAGTCGCAAAACTATATGAAGGATGGTGTGCGTTTGCGTCAGCTCATCAATGAGATAGGCGATGTTGATTTCGATGTAGCATCCGAAAAGCACGATTTCAATGACTTTTATGAAAGACTCCTGAAGGAACTGCAAAACGGAGGCAAAGCTACTGGCGAGTTCTATACTCCGAGAGCAATCACGAGCTTTATCGTCGATCATGTAGACCCGAAGATTGGTGAGAATGTAGCAGATTTTGCCTGTGGCACAGGTGGCTTCCTTGCCGACTCCATTTCGCATCTTCAGAAGCAGGCCAAGTCGGTCGAAGATATCCACAAGATCCAAGAATCTGTTTATGGCATAGAGTGGAAGCAGCTCCCGTACATGCTCTGCGTGACGAATATGTACCTGCACAACATTGACGACCCGCATATTGTGCATGGAGATGGTCTTGCAAAGGACGTGCTGGATCTTTCTGATAGCGACCTATTCAACTGCATCGTCATGAATCCACCATTCGGAGGCGAATTCAATAAGGCCGATTTAAAGAACTTCCCTGATGACATATCCTCATCGGAATCTGCTGACCTTTTTGTGGCAAGGATCATCTACTGCCTGAAGAAGAACGGTCGGTGTGGTCTGGTGCTTCCGGACGGTCTGCTGTTTAACAGTGATCAGTCGAAAGTCAATCTGAAACGGCTTCTTATGACTGAATGTAATCTGCACACGGTGATCAGGCTCCCCGGCTCTGTCTTCGCACCCTATACGTCCATAAGTACAAACCTGCTGTTCTTCGACAAGACCGGAAAGACCGAGGAGGTCTGGTTCTACAGGATGGATATGCCAGAAGGCAGGAAGCATTTTAACAAAACTCACCCTATCACTCGAGAGGATATGCGAGTCATTGACGAGTGGTGGGATGACCGTCATGAGATAAAGGATGAAAAAGACGATCCTTCCATGACAGAAACGTGGAAGTCAAAAAAATATACCTTCAAGCAGATTGAGGAGACCGGATTTAATCTCGATTTGTGTGGCTTCCCCGAAGAAGAAGAGATCATCCTTTCACCAGAGGAGACCATAGCCAACTTTAAAGAAAAGCGTGCGAGACTTGAAGCAAAATTGGATGAGAAGCTTTCCGGGTTAACTCATATTCTTTACGATGCTACAAACAATCCTGTTGATGTAAGCGGTTTCTCTGCTATTGAAAGACAACTTGTGGAACTGCATTCTTCGTTTGCAGATAGTATGCGGAAGAGCATACTCCAGTATGCTATGCAAGGCAAACTTGTAGAGCAACGTCCAGAGGAAGGTTCTGCAAAATCATTATTAACTGATCTAACAACAAGCGATACTTTTAAAGGACAACGTGTCAAGAGCAAAACAATCAAGAAGATTACCGAGGACGATGAGTTGTTTGATATTCCTGAAACATGGGAATGGGTTAAGCTCGGTTCTATATGTACCATTGCGCGAGGTGGTTCTCCACGTCCAATAAAAGAATATCTAACGGATAAAAGTGATGGGGTGAATTGGATAAAAATAGGCGATGCTGATAAAGAAGGAAAGTACATTTATTCAACAGCAGAGAAAATCAAACCTTCTGGCGTAGCAAGAAGCCGAATGGTTCATGCAGGCGACTTCTTACTTACTAATTCAATGAGCTTTGGACGACCTTATATTTTGAGGGTCGATGGTTGTATTCACGACGGCTGGCTCGTAATAAGCCAGAATAGAGAAATATTTGATCAGGATTTTCTTTACTGGATGCTTTCATCTTCATATGCATATGCACAGTTCTGTGGAAAAGTTAGTGGGTCTGTAGTTAAGAATCTGAACAGCGATAAGGTTGCTAATTCGATTTTTCCATTACCACCGCTTGCAGAACAAAAGCGCATTGTAGAGAAATTGGAACAGATTTTACCGCGTATTGATGATCATGTAGAGGTAAATTGATATGCAACGGGATATAAATGTTGCTGACATAAGGGCTGAATCTACCGAACACGTCAGCAAATTAGGCTACGAGGAGCTCTCCGTTATCTTAGCAGCTGCCAAAGAAAAGCTTCCCCGGCTGGTTGCACGCTATGCCAAGGAGATGGGTGTCTCCTATGAAAAGGTCTTCGTGAAAACCCAGAAAACGCGGTGGGGCTCTTGTTCAAGCAAGGGAAACATCAACCTGAACTGCCTGTTGATGAGTATTCCTGCCTATGTCAGGAAATATGTCATCGTGCACGAGCTTGCTCACAGGAAGGAAATGAACCACTCTGAACGATTCTGGAAAGTGGTCGCCGATGAGATGCCAGAATACAAGAAAGCGGTCAAGTGGCTTAAGAAAAACGGGGATTCCCTTATTGGAAGATTGCCGTAAGATAATCGTTGCCAAACAAACCCCATCTTGAATCCAAAAATTCCATCATCAAGTTGAAACCCGAGTGAATTTATTGGGGAATATGTTCAAGGTGCAAAATTTGTACCTTGGAAAACAGCCGATTTTTTCTAAAAAACTCTTTTGTTACTTTCTTAAAATGCGTAAAATCTTTCGTGTTTTCAGATGCATAGCTGAATCGGATCATCTTATTGAGTCAATAAGATGATAATTGTATGACCGCAAACAATTTTTGTGTTTTTAAACTGAGTATTTGAATTGCAAAAATACAATATTTTTATTGTTTGGATGGCAAAACTTTATTTATTAGTAAATATTTTTGACTTTATACAAGCAAGATTGTAAAATTATGTTGCAATAATTGTTTTAAATGTGAAAGTGTAAACTGAAAAATGTAATAAACATTGGCGGTGAGGGAGACAAAATGAAAAGTGAAGAAATCGAAAACTTGTTTCAAAAGTACGAAAATGCGGTTTGTATGATTGAGGAGACTGAATGCTGGAGTGCCAGAGACCTGCAAAAACTATTCGGATACACTCTTTGGCAGAATTTCTGCAAAGTTATTGATAAAGCCAAAGAGGCTTGTGAAAATGTGGGACAACCAATTTCAGACCATTTTATTGACGTCAATAAAATGGTTCTTGTTGGCTCTGGAGCTGAAAGAGATGTGAGTGATATCATGCTTACGCGCTATGCCTGTTATCTTGTGGCTCAGAACGGTGATCCGAGAAAACCGCAGATTGCTTTTGCTCAGACTTATTTTGCCGTTCAGACTCGCCGTGCCGAGTTGATAGAACAACGACTCTTGGAAGTAGAACGGATCAAAGCTCGGGCAAAATTACAGGAAACAGAGAAAAAACTTTCCGGAATACTCTACGAACGCGGGGTGAATGACCAGACATTCGCAGTAATACGTTCAAAAGGGGATCAGGCACTTTTTCGTCTAAGTACAAATATGATGAAGCGCATAATGGGAATGCCTCAGACTCGTCCGCTTGCAGACTTTCTTCCAACAATAAGTATTAAGGCGAAGGATTTTGCTGCCGAAATGACAAGTCTTAATGTGCAGGCAAAAGATCTGCAAGGTGAGGATTCTATCACCCAAGAACATGTTGATAACAATGCCGCAGTCCGCAAAATGCTCGTTGAGCGCGGCATAATTCCTGAAGATCTGCCAGCGGCTGAGGATGTGAAAAAAGTGGAACGCCGCTTGGCAACAGAAGAGAAAAAGATAGCAAAAAATAAAAAATAGAGTGGCAAATTGTTAGACCATTTTATTGACGTCAATAAGATGGTTTTAAACCCCTCGAATTCGATGGGGTTGGAATTCGACATCAGGTTGAAACCGATTGAATTTATTGGTGAATTAGCTCTTGAAACCGACACACGCCCCAGTCAGCATAGCTGACAGCGCATCAACTTGCCACTAGCAACTTGATTCTAGCTTAGAGGGGCAATAGAAAGCCCTGAAACCTGCGGGCGAGCCGCCCGCGCTCCGACAAAACAGATGTTAAACCGACGCGATCTTCATTGCGATCTTGATCCCGTCGGCGGCGCTTGAGATTATTCCGCCGGAATATCCGCTTCCTTCGCCACAGATGTAGAGATTTGTGAACGGTGCGGCTGTAAGATCTTGATTTCTCAGGCATTTTATTGGAGCTGAAGTCTTGCTTTCCAGTCCCATGGCGATACCGTTTTCAAAGCAGTCGAGTTTTTTGCAGAAGATTTCAAGTCCTTTTTTCAATCTTTCAAAAACTATCTGCGGGAAAAATTCGCTTAAATCTGCCGGAATAAGGCTGAACGAAAAGCTTGATTCTGGAAGTTTCGCATTTTTTTTGCCGTGGATTATGTCTGAAATTCTCTCGGCAGGAATGTCGAATGAATTCCGTAAGTTATAGAATTTGTGCTCCATGTTTTCAAGCAGATCCAGTGCAGTTCCCGCTGAAATTTCCTTACCTGTGAGTTCGTCAAGCGAAAAAGGCGTGACGACTGCACTGTTTGCGAATCTGCCGTTTCTGGCATAGTTCGACATGCCGTTTACGACTGACGAAATTTCATCCGGCGCAGACTGGACGACTCTTCCGCCGGGACACATGCAGAAAGTGAACGCATGTCCCGGACCGCAGTCGGCTGTCAGGTGATATTCGGCTGCTTTTACGCCGGGAAGAGAGCGTTTCCGCCACATCGAAAAGTTGAGTTCTTCCTGAAGATGTTCGACTCTGAAACCTATCGCAAAAGGTTTCGTTGAGAATAAAACTCCGTTTGAAATCAATAACTTATAAAGTTTGAACGAACTGTGGCCGTTTGCGAAAATAAAGTAGTCTCCTTCGATTTTTCCAGTCGATTTTCCTGAAATTCCGACTGACTTTATTCTGTCACCGCTTTTGAAAATTTCAGTGACTTCGCTTTCAAAAATGACTTTGCCGCCGAGTTCCTTAAACTCGGAAATTATTGCCGGAATGATTTTTTTGAGGTTGTCGCTTCCCACATGAGGATAAGTTTCGTAAGCGATTTCTTCGGGTGCTCCGGCTTTTATAAATGTGTCAAAAATGAAATCTTTTTCAAGGCTTATAGTTTTTGTTCTGCTTGTAAGTTTGCCGTCGCTGAATGTTCCTGCACCTCCTTCTCCGAAGCAGTAGCCGCCGAAAAAGTCGAAAGTTCCCGTTTTTTCGAATTCGGAAATTTTTTCTTTTCTTTTTGCGACTTCAGCCCCTTTTTCGATGATCGTGACTGAAAATCCAGCTTTCTGCAGAACGAGAGATGCGAAAATTCCTGCCGGGCCGCAGCCTGTGACGATAACTTTTTTTTCGGTCTGTCTTTCAGGGATTTCCAATTTCTGTATTTCAGGCGGATTTCCTGAGATATTTTCGGAAGTTACGCCGATTTTTGTCAGAAAGTGGATGTCTCGCTTGTTCCTTGCGTCAAGGCTTCGTCTGATGATCTTGAATGAAAAATTTTTGTCGGAAATCTCTTCCGCAATCCTTTTTCTGAGCAGATTTTCCGAATAATCTGTCGGAAGTTTCAAAGTTATTTCGGCGTATCCCATAATTCCCCGCAGAGCTAAGCAAAACGCGGAATTTTAAAAATCTGCACTGCAAAAATCAAATTTCTCTGTTGACATTGTTCAGTGATAAATTAAATTTGAAAGTCATTATTCTTTTTTGGAGGACAATATGAAAAAGATCGTTTTTTTGGCAGTTTTGCTGAGTTTTTTCTCAGTTTTCGGAGGTGAAAAGATGGGCAACGAGACAACGAAAACCATTTTCAGCAGAAAGAGTGTCAGGAACTATGTCGAGGCGCAGATTTCGCCTGAAACTCTCGAATTTCTGGTAAAAGCGGGAATGGCAGCTCCTTCCGCTATCGACAGAAGACCGTGGGAATTTATCATCATCAACGATAAAGCCGTTGTAAAAAAGCTAAACGACGCCCTTCCTTCGGCAAAAATGGCGGAAAAGGCAGGACATGCGATAGTTGTTGCCGGAAATATCGAAAAACAGGCCGGCGGAAAGGATTCGACTTTCTGGATCATGGACTGCAGTGCGGCGGTTCAGAACATTCTTCTTGCAACTGAATCGCTTGGTCTCGGAGCTGTCTGGACTGCGGTTTATCCGAATCCTGACAGGATGAAACCTGTAATCGAGACTCTCGGACTTCCTTCAAATATCGTTCCGCTCGCATTTATTCCAGTCGGAAAACCAGATGGAAGCGACAAACCCAAAGACAAGTTCGACAAGGAAAAAATTCACTGGAATCACTGGTCGAAAAAGGCAAAATAGTAACGTTAAAAAATTCGTTTAAGACTCTTTAAGATTTACCAATTCAAAAGTTTGGTACTTATTTCAGCATCTCGTCGCCGGAGAAGTCACGGTAAAGGGTGAGCTGGTCAAGGATGAAGTCGTATTCGTGCGAATTGTCAACGATGATTTCGGACAAAATTTTGCCGAGACCGCTGCCGATCATATAGCCCTGTCCGCACATACCGGTTGCAAGGAACATATTTTCGACTTCTTTTGTTCTGCCGACGATCGGGAAACCGTCCGGAGTCATCGGGTAAAGACCGCGCCACGTCCTTCTGATGCGGATGTTGCGGAGTCTCGGATAGAGCGAAAGCATTCTTCCGACAACCTGCGGCATGAAGTTGCTCGTGTTGTCTATATCGGTCCCTTTGATCGAAGGTTTCGGGGTGATGCAGAAAACGAACTGACCTTCGTAGTTCTGGTAGAAGTAGTAGTTGAGCGAAATCGCGTCGGGTCTGATGTCAACGACCATCGGACGGAGGAAATATTCGACCGGCTCGGTGATTCCGCCTTCGTGACAGTCCGGATAAACCGGGATGTCAACTCCGCACATTTCACCGATCTCGCGGCTGAAAGGACCCGCAGCGTTGATAATGAGGTCTGCGCAGTAGGTCTCTTTGTCGGTTTTGACAGAAACGATTTTTCCCCCTTTGACTTCCATCGAAACGACTTTTTCGTGAAAGTTGAACTCAGCTCCGCACTCGCGTGCCAGTTTGTAGAAAGCGCCTGTCGTCTTGAGCGGGGAAGCACTTCCGTCGTTCGGCGAGAATGTTCCGCCTCTAAGTCCTTCGGGGCGTATTCCGGGAACTCTTTCCTTGATTTCTTCAGCCGAAACCCAGTCGATATTGAGCCCCATGCTCTTCTGGAGTTTGAGAAGCTCTTTCAGATTTTTCTCGGTCTGTTCTTCGAAGATCGGGTAGATGTATCCGCCTTCGACCCAGTCAACATCGATGCCGTGGTTTTCTTTCATGTGGCTGATCTCGTTGATCGAAACAGCGCAGATCTTGATTTTCGCGGGATCGCT
>DBYV01000057.1:13090-13224 GCA_002310995.1 bacterium UBP6_UBA1177
GCGTTCATTTCGATTACACAGACTTTCTTTCCTTTTTTCGCAAGGTTGTATGCAAGCGGTGTTCCGATGCTGCCTGCGCCGATTATGAGAATATCGTAACTTTTCATCTAATTTTCCTCCTCGTTTACAATTGC
>DBYV01000057.1:13295-27822 GCA_002310995.1 bacterium UBP6_UBA1177
ATCATCGGCATAAGAACGCTGCATGTCTTGCTGCCGCACGCACCCATTCCGACTCTGATCTGTTTGAGCTGGTTGACGTCTCTGACTTTGTTTTCCTTGATGAAATCGACTATCTGTTTGACTGTTACTCTCTCGCAGCGGCATACGATGCTGTTTTCCGGAGCGTAGGTGAAATCAGGTTTTGCAAGCGGTTTCGTGACTTCTTCGCTCTGGTATCTGATTCCTGCGATGTCAGCTACATTTGCTGCCGTTACGCTGAGGGTGACGAGAGTTGTTTTGTACTTCTTGTTGTAAGCCGTTTTGATGACCGTTCCTTCTTCGATGAATTTTCCGTCGATATCGGTGAGCGGAAGTTTGTCGCCCTCTTTGAAATCGCAGTTGAATTCATACGGAAGAACGATCTCTGCCTTCGTGTCGTCGACTTTCTTTGCAAGCGCGATCGCAAGGCCGGGGCATGCAGCTACGCACATTCCGCAGCCGATGCACTCGCCGTCGAAGTAAGGCGTATCCATGATCGTGCCGGTTTCGCCTTTGAGTTTGATCGCCTTTTTAGCGCAGACTGTGGTGCAGGGGTTGCACGGGATCTCCTGAAGGCAGGAGAATTTCGGCTGGAATTTCGCCGTAATGACCGGTTTTTCCGGCTCTTTCGTGTTTCCCGGTCTAGATTTGAGGACAGCAGCCTTTTTGAGCCAGCTTTCGTCGATCGCAGCATCGGTCTTTCCGAGAGCCGCAGCCATCTTTCTGCCGGTGATCTTGCCGCCGAACATAGCCGATGAAGCCTCAGCGATCTCGTCGCAGTCTCCGGTCTTCATGACGTTGAATTTATACTGATCCGCAAGTGTGAAAAGCTCGTCCGCTGAGCTCAGACCAACTGCGACAAGAAGCGTGTCGACTTCGTAGGTTCTCGCCGTTTCAAGGATCGGGTTCCACTTTTCGTCAACTTCGGCAACCGTGACTCTTTCGACTTTGCCGTCGCCTTCAGCCGAAATGACCGTGGTGCTGAGATATATCGGAACGCCCATTCTTCTGATCTTGTCTGCATGGACTTTGTAACCGTTGATCTTCGGAGCGATCTCGACGATGGCAGCGACTTCGATACCTGCCTGAAGAGCGTGGTATGCGCCGATGAGGCCGACGTTTCCGCTTCCTATGATGAGTATTTTCTTAGCGGCTTTGACAAGGTCGCGGTTTACCAGAGTCTGGAAAGCGCCTGCGCCGTAAACGCCCGGAAGGTCGTTGCCTTTGAAAAGGACCGACTTTTCTCTTGCGCCGCTCGAAAGGATGAGCCCTTTGAAATCGACTACGACGTAGTTTTTATTTTTAACGAAAAGACCAGCCTTTTTGTCTTTGAAAACGCCGATAACGCTCGTTTCGGTGTATATTTTTACGTTTTTGAAGCTTCTGACTTTCTCTTCAAGAATGTGTGCGATGTCAACGCCGCGCGTTCCTGCAAAGCAGTCTTCCTCGCTTCCGAAGAATTTGTGGGTCTGAAGCAGCAGTTTGCCGCCGAGTTTCGCCTTGTCATCAACTAAAATTACGTTGAAACCGAGCTGTGCAAGTTCGATCGTCGCATTGAGACCGCTCGGGCCGCCGCCGACAACGAGAACGTCGCAGCTTTCATTGCGTCTTTCGGTGTGTTCTACCGGTCTGTCATCCTCTGCAAGTTTCGGAACGCCGTTAAGGGTTTCGATTTTCATTCCCGCTTTGAGCGGAGTAATACACGATTTCTGCGGCAGTCCGTCGATGATCACCGTGCACTGGCTGCACTGGCCGTTCGCACAGAAGATACCCTGTGGAGCCTTGCCGTTTCTGTGGAGAGAAAACTGTCTGACACCGTTTGCGAAAAGAGCCGAACTGACGGCCTCCCCTTCGTAACCGGTCATTTTTCTACCGTCGAAAGTAAATTCGACTTCTTTCTGACCCTGAGGAACTTCAAGGACAGGATGTTTTTCAATTCTTGTCATAATCTCACCTTTATTCCGTGATTAAAGAAACAAAATCAGTGGGGCAAGATAATTCTGCGGGTTTTAAAGTCAATAAATTTTATTCCTTGCCTTTTGGTTATTTTGTCCGATAATCGCCCGTTTTTTGTTAATTTGCTTTCGAGGAAAAAATGTGTGAAGAAATTATTATCAAAACTCCTGAACAGATAGAAAAAATCAAGGCGGCAGGCCATGTTCTCGCGGAACTTTACCACGAGTTGAAAAGTTACATCAAGCCCGGCGTTTCGACGCTTCAGATCGATGCTTTTGCCGACAAATTCATAAAAAAACACGGCGGTCATCCGACATTCAAATCAGTTGACGACTACACTCACGCGACTTGCATTGCGGTAAACAACGAAGTCGTACACGGCATTCCGAGAAAGGCGAAGATCATCCAGCGCGGCGATATTCTTTCTGTTGACTGCGGCGTAACACTGAACGGTTACATCGGCGACAGCACGATGACATATGTCATGCCGGGAGCAACGGACAAGGCTAAAAAACTTGTCGAAGTTACCCGCAGATGCCTTGAGCTCGGAATAGAGCAGTGCGTTCCCGGCAACCACATCGGCGATATCGGTGCTGTAATCCAGGAATACGCCGAAAGCCACGGATTTTCGGTTGTAACAGAGTATGTCGGCCACGGAACAGGCGTCCACCTTCACGAAGATCCGGCGATCCCGCACTATGGGAAACACGGCGACGGACTCAGACTCCAGGAGGGAATGGTTGTTGCGATCGAGCCGATGATAAATGAAGGAACCTACAAAACGCGCACACTCAGCGACGGCTGGACAGTCGTAACGATGGACGGCAAACTGAGCTGCCAGTTCGAGCACACCGTAGCAATCACTGCAAACGGTCCTGTTGTTCTCACAAGTCTTTGATTATTCTTTGACTTCAGCCAGAAGTTTAAGCTCGTCTTCATCGCTTATCGGAGCGAATTTGGCAACGAGAGTTTTTGACATGAGTATAAGCATCGCCGATTCGCGCGAGCCTATTATCGGAACGTTTTCAGTCCAGTAAAGTCTGACGATACGCGAACGTCTTGCCGAAATGTCGAAAAAGTTGATTTTGTCCTTTTCACCGGTGGAAAAAAGGTTGTTTCCTTTGATATCGAGGATGTCAAAGCCTTTTATCGGGAGTTCCGAGAAGAAATTGTCATTCGGATCAAGCGAAATTCTGTCGATAAAGAAGTTTTCGAGGTGCTTTTCAAGCGAATTTTCCTTCTTTACGCGGAATTTGCCGTAAATCATTTCGACATAGCCGAGCTTTTTGATGATTACGAAAACGATGATTGCGAAAACAATGACTATCAGGAATGTATCAATGTTCGTATCGAGGCTTTTCTTGAAGATCATAAGCATCGAAAGGATTGTAAAAATGATTGAGATTGAATACATTATAAGCACTGTTTTGCGCTGATTGAAGCCAAGCGAAAGCAGAAAATGATGTATGTGTTGTTTGTCGGCTGAGAAAATGGACTGGTGCCTGAGAAGACGCCGCATAAAGGCGAGAGTTGTGTCGAGAATCGGAAGACCCATCGCGATAATCGGAACGAGTATGGAAACAACGGCGTGTGCTTTTGACTGACTGCGGAGCGAAAGAACAGCCAGAATGTAGCCGATGAACATCGAGCCTGAATCACCCATAAAAATTTTCGCAGGATTGAAGTTGTAAATGAGAAATCCGGTTACTGCACCGGCCAGTGCCAGGGCAACGAGAGCCGTCGGCAGGAAATCGTTCACAATTGCAAGCATCGCAATTGTCAGCGATGAGAAAAGCGTGATTCCTGAGGAAAGACCGTCCATTCCGTCAATCAGGTTGAATGCGTTTATAATGCCGATAATCCAGAATACTGTGAGAATGTATCCGAAAAATCCGAGTTCGAGCCTTCCCCACGGCATCGGGAGCGACTGGATCAAAGCTCCGTGCATGGTTGCCATCACGGCGATCACGATCTGAAAAAGAAATTTTACTTTTGCGTTTATTCCTCTGATGTCGTCGAAGAGACCGACAAGGCTTATTCCCAGACCTCCGACAAAAAAGAGAAAAATGCTATCGTTTGTTCTTATTTCAATTCCGCTGTGAACGTAAAACAGAAGTAAGATGGGAAGCAACGTTCCGAGCGAAATACCGATGCCACCTATCCTCGGGATTGCACCGCGGTGGATTTTGCGCTGGTTAACCTGGTCGACAAAACCGAATTTGATTCCAAGTTTAATAAGTATCGGGGTTACAGCGCACACAAAAAGAAACGAAACTATAAAAGATGTTAAATAAGTTGTCATATTCTGCCTCCAAATTACGCAGGGCAATATAATAAGGATTTTTCCTTTAAAATCAAGAAATGAGGTGAAATGGCATGGCCTGGAACCATCCAGGGCTGTTTTTCCTTTACTAAATGTCGTTTCTTTGTATAATTCCGCGCTTTAGGAGGTGAAGATGGCTTATCAGGTTGTTGCAAGAAAGTGGCGTCCGCAGCGTTTTGACGAGGTCGTCGGACAGGATCATGTCACATCGACTTTGAAATACGCGATTCTGAACAAACGGACTGCGCCGGTTTATCTTTTTACCGGCATACGCGGAACCGGAAAGACAACTCTGGCAAGGATTCTTGTCAAAGCTTTGAACTGCACCGACCTGCAGCCTGACGGAGAACCCTGCAACAAGTGCGAATGCTGCCGCGAGATAGCAGAAGGAAGAAGTCCTGACGTTGTAGAAATCGACGGCGCTTCGAATAACTCGGTCGATGATGTCCGCGACATCAAGGAAAATATTTCCTATTCACCGGTAAAATCGAAGTTCAAAGTCTATATCATCGACGAAGTCCACATGCTGAGCAAATCGGCGTTTAACGCGCTTTTGAAAACGCTTGAAGAGCCGCCTGCTCACAGTGTTTTCATTCTTGCTACGACAGATCCTCAGAAGATTCCTACGACTGTTCTTAGCAGATGCCAGAGATATGATCTGAAGCGTCTTTCGCTTGACGATGTGGCGCATCAGCTTGCAAAAATTCTCGATGCCGAGCAGAAGGAATACGATATGGAAGCGCTTTACGCGATCGCCAGGGAAGGCGAGGGGAGTATGCGCGACAGCCAGACAATTCTGGAACAGCTTGTCACTTTTGGCGGCGGTAAGGTAACTGAAACAGAAATTTCAATGATTTTGGGTGCTTCTGATAAAAATCAGTTGCGCGGAATAATTGAATCCATTGCTAAACACGACTCTGCTTCGGCGGTATCTTTTGCCAGAGATATTTATAAAAACGGAAAGTCAGTTGAAAAGGCGGCGCGCGACATACTTTCTCTGCTTCACAGCATTCTTCTTTTCAGCGAACTTGGTAACGAAAAATTCATTGAGGCCCCGGCAGAAGAGCTCGAATGGATAAAATTTTGTTCAGGTCTTGCTTCAACTCCCGACTGGACAAGGCTTTTCCGCTTTTGGAACGGCGAATATGAGGGAATAAAAAGTTCCGATTTTGCACTTATGCTTTTTGAGGTCGCGGTCATTACAGCCTGCTCATTTCCTACGATGAATGATTTCAGGAATTTTGCCAAAAATATAGCGTCTGCTGTACCGACAATACCGCAGAATACCCAGTCGGCTGAAAAAAAAACAACTGAACCTGTAAAAACGGCTCCAGTTCAGCCTCAAATCATGCAAAAACCGTTTGAAATGCCGGAAAATATTGCGGTGAAACCTGAAAAAACGGCAGAAAACTTGCAAAAAGTTTTTGAAAGCGAGGAAAAACATGAGCTTTGGCGCGATTTTACCGAAACTTTTAAAAACGGTGATACTTTTTTGTACGGCAGACTGGTGAGCTTGCCGTATCAGGAAGACGACAAATCTGTTTCTGTGACTGTAACAACGACTTTGGCCTCTGACGGAGATGATTTTGCAAAGCGTCTAAAAGTTCTTTTCGACAACTTTTCCAACGGTAAAAAAGTTTTTTCGGTCAACTTTGCGAAAGGAGAGAATGTTTCGATTTTTACGGAAGATGAGCTTCGCCGCATGGAGGATTTAGAGCGTCGCAAAAAGGAAATGACTGAAAGTAAAGCGGTAAAAACCGCTCTTGAGATGGGATTTGAAATAAAAGGTGTTTTTGCAGAATGAAAAATAAAAGATTTCTTGCTGTAATTCCTGCGCTTCTTTTTCTGCTTATGTTTTTTTTCTGGGGTACTAGGGGAAAGTTCTGGACTGTTTTTACTGCGTTTTATCCGAGTTTTCACATAATTTTCATAGCTCTGGTTCTTTTGTTTTTTGTTCTTGAAAGATTTGTGCCGGACAAATCGGCAAAACTGTTCGATTTCTTCGTTGAAAAACGCTACTTTATTTTTCCGTTTCTCGGTTTTTTGTTTCCTGCTCTGATTGCAGTTTTTATTTTTGACTCGATCCCGCATGTTATTGATGCAGCGCATTTCCTCTGGACAGCTCGTGTTTTCATTGAAACAGGACACTTTCATCTTCCTGCAAGTGAACTTTACGAATACTATCAGAATACTTTTAATGTCGATATAAACGGCCGTTTTTTTTCACTTTTTCTTCCAGGTTTCTCACTTTTTCTCGTCCCTTTTGAACTCCTGGGAATTTCACAGTTTTTCACTCCGCTTTGCAACGGCATTTCAATTCTTTTGCTGGGGAAAATAGCTGACAGGCAGTTTGATGCGAAGACTTCATTTTTTGCCATGTTTTTCGCCCTTTTCAGCTCGTTCTATCTTTTTATGGGTGCTTCTTTTATGACGCATCCGTTCAATCTGATGCTTACCCTGCTGACGATTTATCTCGTAATGATATCAGAAAACAGGAAATCTTTCCTGCTTTTGGCCGGGCTTGCAGGTGCATGGACTCTTTTCATCCGTCCGCAGAACGCCATTTTTGTCTATATCGGCGTACTGATTCTCATGTTTTCGAAAAAGATGAAATTCAAAAGTGCAGTTTTTTTCACTCTGCCTTTCATTCTTGTCGGTTTTATGCTGATGTTCTATAATTATTTCTATACTGGAAATCCGATGCTTTTCCCGCAGGATGTTTATTTCTTCATACGTGAACCGTATAAATTCTGTCACAGGATGGGGTTAGGTAAAGGTTGCCCCAACACTGAAGGCGATTTTCTGCCGAAGGAAGGACTTACTCTGCAGTATGCTTTCTGGGTATCTTTCGCAAGGTTGACACTTCTTAACTTCAATCTTGTCGGTCACCCGCTGATTTTTGTTTTTCTGATAGCCTCATTCTTTTATTCGTTCAGGAAAAGTCTTGAAATATCAATGTTTTTCTTAATATTTTTCGCAGGTTATTTCTTTTTCTATCTCTCGGGCAACTTGTTTGGGCCGCGTTATTTTTCAGAGGTCACATCTCTTTTGCTTATCCCGTGCGGATTTGCCTTTTTTTCGATGAGGGATGCTTGCGGAAAGTATGTAAAGCCTTTTGTTACAGCACTTCCTGCCGCAATTTTTCTGTTTTTGGTTACTATGATTCTTCCTCCTTTCCTTTCCAATTTTTCAGAATCTTTCTGGTCAACCGACAGGGAAGTCGAGAGGGCGATTGAACGCGAGGATATTAGAAACAGCGTTCTTTTTGTGCCGCCGCTTTATGGTAGTGTATTTCTGAATTTGATGAAAAAACCGCCTTATGACGACCGAGGGAATCTGATTCTGCTTGATCTTGGCGAAGAAAACTTTTATGCAGCGGCATACTTTATGGATAAAAAGCCTTTCGAAGGCGCATATCTCATTGATTACTACCAGAAAATTGCCGAAAAAACAGTCGTTACACCGCTTTTTGAGGCGACGCGCGGCAAAATGATTTTTGAATTTGAAAACAAACGTTTGCCTAAGACAGGGCAGCCTGATTACGGCGTAAACTTCTCAATGAGCGAAGAAGAGAATAAAAAATTCTATCCCGTCAATGAACTTTCAGTTTTTGTCTCTAACGAATCGGTTTATGCGATGCGTTTCGACGAACTTACCGAAAAAAGTTACTACGATTTCACTCATCCGATAATTGATGAAGGTGAATATGAATTTAATCTTTTCTATGTTGCAGACAAGTGCGGAACGGATGCGACGCTGTTTATTGACGGCGAAAATGTCGGGACATTTTCTTCAAAATCCTCTTTTCAGGAAAGGAGGGTTTTTTCGATAACACACCACTTTTCAAAAGGAAATCACCTTTTCAAGGTTGTTCCGGCAAGCGGAAACTCATGTCTGATGCTTGATTCGGTCGAAGCCGAAATAATTGATTGATTTTAATTATTTTCGTTGGAAAAATTGTGTAATAAATTCAGTGCTTTTTCAAAAAGATCGGTCTGAACAAGAAGGCTGATTCTAAATGAACTCGTGTGGAATCCGGCGATGCGGATATCGTTTTGTCTGAAAAGAGATGTGATTTCAAGCAGAATGTCAGGTTTATCAGTTATGCCGTCACCGATTATTGAAACTGCTGAAAGATCATCGAAAACTTCGACTGAATTGCTGAATTTCGCCTTTATTTCGGAGAGGAAGGAGTCGATGGAATAGTTTTCTTTCTTGGATATGATGAAACTTCCAGTCATGCTGTTTTTGTAGCCGCGGTGGAACGAAATCTGCTTTACGGCAATATTTTTTTCGGCGCAGAAAGCAAGAACGTTTGCAATAGTCGAGAGATTTTCCGATTCAGGCTCGTAAGTGTGGAAGAGAAGAACATTTTTCTCGTACGCAACAGCTGTTTTCCTGATTTTTCCTTTGTTTTCAAAGCCTTGAATCACAGTTCCTGGATTTTCGGGTTCGAAAGTGCTTTTGCAGTGAATTGCAATGTTGTGTGCTTTTGCAAATTCAACCGCTCTCGAATGAAGGACTTTTGCACCCGCTTCAGAAAGTTCCTGCATTTCGGGGTAGGTGAGCGAGTCAAGTTTTTCAGCGTATGGGAGCACGGCAGGATCGGCATTGTAAACACCGTCAATATCGCTGAAAATTTCACATCTTTCGGCATCAAGAGCGGCAGCCAGAGCAACTGCTGTAGTATCGGAACCCCCGCGCCCCAGAGTTGTTATCTCTTTTTTGAAGCTGACACCCTGAAAGCCGCAGACAATAACGGTTTTACCTTCCGAAAGCGAACTCAGGACTCTGGTTGGACGGATTTCGATTATTCGAGCGTTCGTATGATGGTCGTCGGTAATGATTCCTGCCTGGGAACCGGTGAGCGAAATCGACGGGATACCTTTTGATTCAAGAGCCATTGCAACTATCGCTGCGCTTGCGCGTTCGCCGGTTGTCAGCAGCATATCGATCTCACGCGGATTGCCGTTCGGAGCGAACTCGGCAGCTTCTTTCAGCAGAGCTTCCGTTGTTTTTCCCTGAGCAGAAACGACAACGACGGTTTTGAAACCTTGGTTAACCTTATCTGTAATAATATCAATGACTTTTCTTATGCATTCACTGTTCTTGAGTGAAGAACCGCCGAATTTCAGCACGATGATTTTGTCGTTCATCTTATGCGTACCTCTTTTGAATAAACGAGTTCGTTTTTGTCATCGAAAATCATGAAGTCGTATATGCCGCCGCTTATATGTGTCACTCTGGTTGCCAGATCATAATAGCACATCTCTTCCGATGAT
This sequence comes from bacterium UBP6_UBA1177, assembly GCA_002310995.1. Classification (GTDB taxonomy): domain Bacteria; phylum UBP6; class UBA1177; order UBA1177; family UBA1177; genus UBA1177. Next base: position 22,875 of record DBYV01000057.1, read on the forward strand.
GAGTAGCGGAATGCCTCCTGAAAAGAGATGAAGCGGTCGCCTGCTTCGAGATAGTAGTAGTTGTATTTGCTTTCGAATGAAAGGTTGCCCTCTCTGTCAACGATTCCCATAGTTGTGTTTTTCGGTGCCTGAATATTGTGATGACGAACAATGATATCTTTGCCAGAAACTAGAACTTCGTAACTTTCTTCAGTGTTTTCAATCTCTTCCGCTGACATGCAGGCACTTTGCACGATCTCTGAAGGATATACTAGCGGGGTTTTGTAACTTTCCGCGCCGCCGCATGAAACAACAGTTAAAAAGATAAGCGCTGCCGCTGTTAAAAACAGGAATCTGTTCTTCATTTTTTACCTCCGGAACGAAAACGCGCTATTTTATTTAAGGGTTTTACGATGTAAAGTTTATGGAGGTAAGAGCAATGAAAAAACGTATATAATTGACTGAATGAGTCAAATAGGTATTATCCTGCGTTGCTTTTGTTTTCTGATTTTTTGAAAAACGGATTTTCTTATGGGAAACAAGGTTTATATAGCTGAAATTACTACAATTCTTCCGCATCTTTTTACTTCTTCAGAGGTTGTAGAGATTCTTTATCCAAAAGAAATTGACAACGGCCGTCCGCACCGTTTCGCAAGGCGTTCAGTCGGTGCTGTCGGGATAACTTACCGTCCGACGATACTTTCGAAAGAGGTTTTTCCGGGAAGGGCGCTCGCTACTCCTGAGTATCATCCGCTTGAGTGGGGAAAACGCGCAGTAAGAGAGTTGTTGCAAGGTAAAAAAATCACTAAAGATGAAGTCGGATTTCTCTCGATAGCCTACAACATCCGTTGTGACAAGGATGTTTTGCCGAGCCTTTCAAGCAAAATTGCCTCGGCAACCGGACTCAAACTAGACTATCCGCCGCAGGAAATGGCTTATCTTGGTTGTGCAGCAGGTCTTTTTTCACTTGAATCTTCGGTTAAATACTGCCGAGAGCACGACAGGGCTGCGATAACTTTCCTTTTCGACCAGTGCTCGTGGATTGCGAACCCGACTTACGATGTTGATGATCCTGAATTTAAGGAAAATCTCAAAACGACGCTTCTTTTTGCCGACGGCGCTGCCGGAATTCTGGTAATTCCCGAGTCAATGCGTGACAAATTCGATTTGCCTTTGATGGAAGTTGATGAAATTATTACTGATTTTGTTTCAGGCGGTTCGCTGTCGATGCACGAAGGCAAACTTGTTCTTGAAGACAACCTGAAAGACACTGTTCCAGATATTGTTCATGAAAAAATCATAAAACCTTTGAGGGTAACGCCGCAGAATATTGACGAATGGTCGCTTCACCAGGGCGGAATGCCGATACTCATGCGTTTTATGGAGCCTGAAATACTCGGTTTGAACGAAGAGCAGATAAGCCGCTCGAAGTCGATTTTTGAAAAATACGGAAATTTCAGCTCCCCGAGCGTTATGTTTGTTCTCGAAACCTGGTTTAAAGATAAAAACCGACTGCTCAAAGACGAAAAAACAAGGGGCTGTGCAATCTCTTTTGGTGCAGGCTACTTCATGGGCGGTATGACTTATCATTGGTCTAAAAAATGAGAATAAACCGCTTCCTCGCACTATGTAAAATTGCATCACGGCGCAAATCGGAAGAACTTGTAACTGCTGGAAAAATTAAGATAAACGGTCGTTTGGCTGTTCTTGCAGACGATGTCGATCCAGAAAAAGACATTGTCGAATACAACGGAAAAAAGCTGACTGTCCCTGAAAGTTACGAATATTTTCTTTTAAATAAGCCCAAAGATGTTCTTTCAAGTGCAAGTGATGACAGAGGACGGAAAGTCGTCACTGATTTTCTTCCTGCAGGATCGCATGCTGTCCCTGTCGGAAGGCTTGATTTCGATACTACAGGCGTTCTTCTGCTCACAAACGACGGCGAACTCACTTACCGCCTGACGCATCCGTCATTCGGAGTTCGCAAAATTTACCGAGCCAAAGTTTTGGGCGATTTTACGCAGGAAAAAGCGGAAATGATGAAGGCCGGAATCACAGTTGAAGGCGAATTCATGCAGGCCGAGGCGGTGTCGATAACATCTTCTCACGGAAGAATTCACAATGTTACGGTTTCTCTTCATGAAGGAAAAAAACGAGAGGTTAAAGAACTTGTGAAAGCAGTAGGCTGCCGGGTTATTGAGCTTGAAAGATTTGCTTTCGGAAATATCACCTGCCGCGGGCTCAGAACCGGTGAAATCAGAAGACTGACCGACGACGAAGTTCAATATTTGTATAAATTAACGAAACTTTCGGAAAAAAACTGATCTCGAAATATCGACATATCGAATCTCGAAGTATCGAAATATCGAAGTCACTTTAGTTTTTTTGCTGCGCGCTGCTTTATGACGTTCGAGACACTTCGGCTTTTCGCAATGTTTTTGAGGTCATTCATCCTTATCGTTTCGAGAAGCATGAGCGCAGTTTTCATCGGAGTTTTCGGGTTGTTTACGAGGGCAAGTTTCACTGCATAGCTTTTGCTTAAGGACTTGTTCGAGGCGATGTAGCTTATTGCGTCAAGTGATGAAGAAGGATCGCCTGCAATCGATGCGACTTCCTTATCTGTGATTCTCGCGTTTCCCAGAACCGCCATGACAATCTGTTTACGCGGATCTTTGATGAGCATTTTTCTGACTTCGAGGTTCCCGAGCATCGCGACTTTTATTTTTTGTCCGACATTCATATCCCGCAATGCTTCGGCAATAGTCTTGCGCTGTTCAAGCATATCATCGGCGCTCAGACCATCGAAAGCCGTTTCGGAAGTCAGGAAATCGGGAAAATCGAAAATTGTGTCTTCAAGTTCGACAACTTCCTCATCTTCTTCTTCATATTCTTCCTGTTCTTCGCCTGGTGTTTTTTCAGGCTGTTCAGCTTTTTCCTTACTTTCAAGTTCCGCTATTTTTTCTGCAAAATAGGAAAGCTGCTCTTCGTAAAGGGAAAGTAGAACATCGCTGATTGCCGAAAACAGTGTTTTGAAATCCTCTCTCTGCGGAAGGGTGAATTCGACGAAATCCCTGTGTGTTACAAGGGTGTTCCAGAAAACCCTGTCATTTGTCGCAAGGTATTCAAGTATCCAGTTCCTTTGAAGTTTTCCTGTAAGAAGAAGAGAAATTATGATTGAAGAATCTCTTCTTTCACCGGCAAGTTTTGTAAGTGTCTTGACTGAATTTTCGGGAATTTCTGAAGAGATTAGTTTTTTTATTTCGTTTGACTGGGTGAAGCGCAGTTTGTCAACTGCTGCCTTCTGTACGGCTTCATCTTCATCGCCGCAGAAAAAAATTAAAGCCTTTAGAAATTCACTCGCCGTTAACGGTAGAAGTCCATTTATTACCGCAAGTTTTTGCGGCGTGGTAGTGGCTTGTCTCCACATAAATCAATCTCCGATAGTTAGATCTTCAAGGTCAAGTTTATTCGCTGATTTTCCGTTTTCACCTGGGTTCATACCGGTTCCGCCTTGTCCGGAAGCTTTGCGCGAACAGAGTATTGAAGTTTCTGTTTCATTCACAATGGTACTATCTTTCATTACGAGACATATTGTCGGGCCGCCGCCGCCACCGCCACCTGCACCGCCTTTTCCGCCGACACCTCCGTGACCGCCGTCTCCGCCGCATCCTCCGTCATCTTGTTCCCATTTGCCCCCGTATGGTCCGGCTTTGCCACCGTTTCCACCATCTCCGCCATTTCCGCCGACAGCATTGATAGCGTTTCCGCCGTTTCCACCTTTCCCGGTTTGCAGGGTCGTGAAGTCAAAGTAAATATTGTGAGATGAAATCATCACTAACGGAATGCTTGCTCCTCCGCCTTGGCCTCCTCTACCGCCTTTTCCGCCGCAGCCACCTGCACCGCCGCCGCCGCCGCTGCTGCCGTAGCTGTTGCAGATTGTAGTTCCGCCTTTTCCGCCACCGCCGCCGCCTCCGCCTTGGCCGTTTTCACCAGTCTCGCCATCTTCACCGTCGGCATTAGTGTATTTGTAATTTGAAATCGAGAATGTTCCGAAACTTTTTCCTCCGATTCCGTCAGAACCGGGAGTTCCGTTGCTGCCTTGGCCTCCGTTAGATTTATCTGAAATGGTGGAACAATCTTCTCTGCTCTCACTAATGTAATTTATAATGCCGCCTTCTCCTCCGTTTGTTGTAGAACCAGTTCCATTTTCTCCGTTTTTACCGTCGGATTCGTCGTGTCCTGCGTCTCCACCTTTTCCGCCTGGTGCATTACATGTCGAAAGTCCGCCTGCACCGCCGAACGGTGTGATGTCGCATTGATGCTGACATGTGGGGGCATTGCTCTCTTCACACCCTTGAACCCCTGCCTGGCCGTCTCCGCCGTTTTCTCCATCGGCACCTTTTTCTCCGTCGGCTCCGTCTGTCCCGTCTGCGGCAATTATTGAAACTTCCTTGAATTTTATTTTTCTGCATCTGTTAAGGATGAGTCCTATTGAACTTCCTCCCGGATTCGTGTCGGCGGCAGCTGAAAATTTTATTCTTGAGAATGTTACATTGCTGATGTTGTTTAAAGTCCAGCCTGATGCCGGGATTTGTAAATCGGGGCGTTCATCGCTTTCGACCCATATTCCGTCGTTGTTTTTATATCCTCCGAAAATTGAAATGTTGTTTATCAGTGGAACATTATCAAATCTTTTTCCGGAAATAACTATCTGGTTTCTGGAAGAGTCTGCGTTTGCAATGTTGACTGCCTTTGCTATGGTTTTTACAGGGGCGGTCATTGTTCCGTTGTTCGAGTCGTCACCCTCGTATTTATCAACGAAAACAGCTTTTTCAAAGTTCACTTCACTTTCAGGAATTCCGGAATCACCGGAATCTGTTGAATCACCGGAATCTGTTGTGTCGCCAGAATCTGTTGAATCACCGGAATCTGTTGTGTCGCCAGAATCGGTAGAATCACCTGAATCAGT
>DBYV01000057.1:27890-37570 GCA_002310995.1 bacterium UBP6_UBA1177
GAGTCACCTGAATCAGTGGAATCACCGGAATCAGTTGTGTCACCTGAATCTGTTGTATCATCATCATGATTTTCCGAATCGTTCTCTGAATCGGCTGCATCGCTGTCATCAACGGGTTCTTTGTCGGAATCTCCGTGGTGGTCGTTATCTGTTTTGCCTGAAGTTCCGTCATCATCTGGATAGTCGTAGACAGAATCCGAACCTCCGCCGCACGCAGCAAAAATCAAAACTGCGGTTAAAATGAGAATGAGTCTGGAAATCTTCATGAAATCCTCCTATAAAATGATTGCTGAACAGCCTGAGCTGCTCTTTTTCTGTACTTGTTCTGTATCTTCATCAGGTTCTTCGCTTTCATCATAGGATTCTGTTTCGGGAATTTCTTCTTTCTGCATGGTATCCTCGTCAGGTTCCTGATTGTCGTCGCCGTCTGTTTCGCCGCAGCAATTTTCATCTTCAGGAAAATCAAATATGACTGTAAAACTGACGATGCCTGACGCTCCCGTCAAAGTTGTATATCTGAGATAAAAATCCCAGTTCCATGTTCCGTATTTGATTATGTTCGGCAGATATGTGAATGATTCTCCCGAAGCAAAGTCTATAGCAGTCTGGTCTTCCGGTGCTTTCAACTGCCAGATGAGTGAGGTAAATTTGTCCGCATTAAGGACTTTCGCGCTTGCTGGAACGGTTTCGGAAGCATTCTGCGTATATTCGATCTCCGGAACAGGAATTCCGCCTTCTGTGATCGGCGAAATTGTCACGTAGTCAGTAAATTTTGTGAAATTTCTGTTGTAGAAAGCGTCAAAAGTGCTCCCTGCCGCGATTTTTCCTTTCGCGATTATGATGACTTTCGATTGGTCGGCCGAAGCTGCTGCATCGGTGATTTCGAAAATTTCGTTGTCAAGTTTGTAGCCGTGCTCTGCTTTAGGCACAACGAAGCGCAGAGTAACATCCTCTTCGGTCGGCAGATAGTTAACGATTTCGGCGGTTACTTTTATTGCTGTTCCATCGCCGCCTGCAAAAATCGATTCTTTATTTTCAGAGCCGTGCTGCCACGCATAGTTGACCCATAAGTTGCCTGATGGAACCGACTGCATTCCGCTACCGTTTTTGACGCTGCAGTTTTCGTATCTTTCGCAGGTGTAGTTGTATGAAACCTCGTCATCCGACATTGCGACTCTCCTGAAACCCCAGTAGTCGCCGCTTCCGCTTGTAGCCATCGTTGTCGTCATGATGAATTCCATTTTTTCCGGCGCGATGACTCCTGTGTCCGGAATAAGTTCGGCACCTTTTTCGAACGTGAAGATTTTGTCGTGGTGCGTGTGACCTGAGAAATATATCGGCGGATTTTCTTTCTGCGCAATGAATGAAGTGAGCGAAACGCCGTTGTTGGCGGTCTGGGTCTCGTTGAAGACTCCGTCGCTCAGATCGCTGTCCCAGGCCGACGAGTCGATGTTCCATTCCTGATCGTCAATGACGCTTACTATGCCGTAAATCTTCGAGAAAGCTCTGTTTGCGTGATATTTTCCGGTTGCATCCTGACCGAGCGGCGTCATGTGACCGAAAACAGCCGCGACATCGTTGTGTTCAAGCATGATTTCAGCCCATTTCAGCGTTTTTTCGGCAAGGTATCCACCCCAGTTTGCCACGGGAGAAGCACCGGTATCACCGATTCCGATCTGGTTGCTTGCACGTCTCTGCGGAGTTCCGTCGTAGGTGTTGAGAAGCAGATATGTTTTGTTCCTGAAGTTGAAGGCGTTGTTCATCGGACCTAAAAACTTCGCCCAATATTCAAGACCATCCGATTCTAGAGGCGAGTTCAGATCATCAACTGTTGTAAACTGGGCATATCCGTCGTGGTTGCCTGGAATCGAGAACATCGGAATTTCAAGTTTTGTCATCATATCGTAAAAATCGGAGTATTCCTGCTGATAGTTTCTTCCGTAGGCGATGTCGCCGAGCATGATGGAAAAGTTTGTATCTGCCGAATTCAACTGGGAAAACGTCGCTTTTATGATTCCGAACTGCTGGTCGTAGTTGAGTAGCGAATTTTCGGCATAAAACGGATAATTCTCGGGGTTGAAGTTCATGTCGTCGGTTTTTTTGCTCAGAAGATCCTCGATCTGCGGATCTGCAACGATGAGAAATTTAGCGGGATCTTCCGCTTCGTAGTGCGGAAAGAAAACGGCGTTGCGTGAAACCATCTCGTTTTCGTCACCTTGAATTTTCAGAATCAGATCATATTTAGCTTCGGGCAGTATGATATTCGGACAAAAGTTCAGTTTGTAAATGCCGTCGGCGATGATTTCGTAAGAATAGTAATCAGGATTCATTTCCGGTTTTGATCTGCATGTGAGAAATTCGCTCCTTCCGGTTTCGTCGAGACGGACAAGTTTTATTTCTGCCGATTCATACTGGTAGGGCAGGAGCTGATCGTGCCTGAAAATGACTGAAAAGCACGGTTCGTCAGGTGTCACCATTGCCGGAAATCCGATGACAGGATAAAGAATTCCGTTTATTGCCGGATTGAGGATCGCTTTTGTCTGTATCTGTAACTGATAATCATCAAACACATCGGAATTCTGCGGAAAACGGTTTATCGAAATAACTGATTCGTCAACAGGGTTGTAGGCATATGACGTTAAAAATGCCAAAAATATGAAAAAGAAAAGAAAGAAGTTTTTTTTCATAGTTCCTCCAAAACAAAAGACCGATTATTTTATTAAAAAAATAATTGTAGTCAATTGGAAATCAGCGGTGAAAAAAATCTTGACATTTGAGGACTTTTTCACTATAAACTGCGGCCGATTTTTTCGGTGGTGTTCTTTATAAAAAGAGTTTTAGTAACAGGCGTTGGGGCATCGTCAAGCGGTAAGACACCAGATTTTGGTTCTGGCATCCGGAGGTTCGAATCCTTCTGCCCCAGCCATTTATAATTGTATGTGGAGGAAATTATGGAAACTTTTAAGCTCGCAGTTGAAAAAAGAGAACAGGGCAAAAAAAGTGTTAAAGCGGTAAGAAACAACGGTTTTGTTCCGGTAGAGATTTACGGAAAAGGTCTCGAAAGCAACATCAGCGGTGCTGTAGAAAGAAAAGAGCTTATTAAGGGACTTCACACTCCGCAGGGAAAAAATGTTATTTTCAGTCTTGAATATGAAGGAAAATCATACCTTGCAATCGCTCACGAACTTCAGATTCATCCGGTAAAGGACAACATCATTCATGTTGATTTCATGACAGTTGCAGAAGATAAGGAGATTACGATTGTTGTTCCGGTTACGAAACAGGGAAGATCAAAAGGCGAAATCGCCGGTGGAAAAATTTTCCAGGTTGTAAAAGAAGTCAAAGTTGCATGCAGACCGGCTGATGTTCCGGCTGAGATAGTTGTTGACGTAACAAACAACGAGATCGGCGACAGAATCAAACTTTCGACCCTTCCTTACCCGCAGGGTGTAAGACCTGTTTTCACTCAGGATGCTCCGGTTATCGTAATCAACAAGGGAAGAGGCGGCGAATAATCGCTTTCGGTCGTAATCTTGTGGTTCCATTTTTTTTCAAAAGATCCTGCTCCAACTGAAGATTTTTTAATCATCGGTCTCGGTAATCCTGAAAAGCGTTATTTTACTACGCGTCACAATATCGGTTTCATGTTCGTCGAAAGTATAGCGGCGTCCTTTAAATTCGGGGATTTCGAGTTCTCGAAAAAGGTGAACGGGCTTGTCGCAAAAGGAAAAATTGGCGAAAAAAACGTTATCCTGCTCAAACCTTCGACCTATATGAACAACTCAGGTCTGGCTGCAAAAAAGGCGAAAAAGCTTTACGGGATAAAGCCTGAAAAAATCATTGTAGCACATGACGAAATGGATATTGTTTTCGGTTCGCAGAGGATCAGAAAAAACGGAAGTTCCGCTGGTCACAACGGCATAAAGTCGATAATTGAGGAGCTTGAAACGCCAGATTTCACAAGAATCCGTCTCGGAATCGGCAAGCCGCTGCCGGGTATCAACATCGCCGACTACGTTCTTTCCGAATTTTCGGAAGAAGAGCTTGAAACAATCGCCGAATCACGCGAAAAATGGGCTGAAATCGCAAACATGATCGTTTCAGAAAGCGTAGAAGCTGCAATGAACGCTTTCAACAAAAAGAACTGATGAAAATTCTTCTCATTGCGCCGCCTGTTTTCGATTTTTATTTCACAACCCACAGAATGGAGCCGCTCGGGCTTGAATATATCAAAGCAGCGTTGGAAAACGCGGGACATTCGGTCACGCTTTATGATTCGACTGCTTCAGGCAAAGTCAAAACTGTTTCTACTCCACCCGAATTTGCATATCTTTCCAAGTTTTACGGAGAAGATGTCTCTCCTTTTTCGCTACATAGCGGCTACAAAAGATTAGGCGATAGTTTTTTTAGAATAGTTGATTTTATTAAAGAAAATAATTTTGACTTGATAGCCTTGAGTTCGCTTTTTTCTCCTTATCATCCCGATGTCGAAAATCTTGCCGCCGAAATAAAAAAGGTGACAAAAACGCCTCTAAGCATCGGTGGAACCGCAGTGAACGCACAGAAAAAGAAGATTGCCGGAACGACAAACGCCGATTTTCTTAACTGCGGAAACGGCGCCGTAACTCTGCCGATCCTCGTCGATGCTTTGGCCGGAAAAACCTCTTTCGGGGAAGTTCCGGGGCTCATTTACAGAAAAAACGGCGAGATTTTCATGAACGAACCCTCGTTTGAGCCTGCATGGTGCAACGGACTCATTCCGAAAAGGGAGAATCTGCGGTATTTTCGGAAGAAAAAAATCGCAAAAATCGTTTTCTCATCGGGCTGTCGTAACCGCTGCGCATTCTGCTCGATTCACCGCGACAACAAGCTTGCATACAGAGAGATTTCACACATAAAAAAGGAACTTGAATACCTTCTGAGTATAGGTGCCGAAGTAGTCGATATTGAAGACGACGACATTTTCTCAAACCGCGACTACGCTTCTCAGATATTTGAAATTCTTGAAGAAATGCATGAAAAAGGATTGTCATATACCGCGATGAACGGCATGACAGTCAGAAACATCATTCCTTTTGCGGCAAAATTGAGCAAAACGGGCTTCATAAAGCTCGACTTGTCGCTTGTTTCAGCAGAAAAAAGTGTGGCTGACAATCTTCACAGGCCTCACGGAATAGCCGAAATCGAAAAAGTGATAGAACTCGCCGAAGGCAAAACCGAAATTGAGGTTTTTCTCATTCCAGGGCTTCCCGGAACAGAGGTAAAAGATACCTGCACAACGCTTCTTCACCTTCATAAACTGGGTGTTAAAGGCGGTTTGAGCCCGCTTTATCTCGTTCCCGGCGTGCCGATGTTCGAGGAAATGGGAATTCCCGAAAATGTACGATTGTGCCGTGGAAGCGCGCTTTACCCATTCGATGATAAAAAACGCGCCGATATCGCTTCGTTGATGAAGATTTCAAGGTTTCTCAACTATTCGCTTGACCATAAAAATGATGATAATTACGAACTTTTTCTGAATTATTTTAACGAATCTCTCAGGCGCAAATGCTGGTTCAAACTCGGAAAAGACGGAATCTGGCGCGATTCTTTTGACTTTAGTGAAAAATTCGAGTGTGAATTTTAGATTTTCCTGAAAACAGCGGCTCTGTCTATGCCGGAATAGTCTTTTATAACGTTTTCAAGTTCAAGTCCATTGAGTGTTTTGTTAAGGAAGGCTGAACCTTCAAAACCGAGTTCTGTGATGAAATATCCGCCTGATTTAAGGAAATTGCTGACATCGTTCAGGATTTTTTCCGTGATTTCGAAACCTGTATCTCCACCGAAAAATGCGTCTTCAGGTTCGAATTTGAGTTCTTTTACAACGAATTTTTCCATGTCTTTCGCCGAAAGATAGGGCGGGTTTGCTGTTATGATGCCGAATTTACCTGAGATGTTTTTGAAAAGATCGCTTTGAACAAAAGAAATTTCTGTTGAACATGGAAAAAGTTTTGCTGCATTGATTTTGGCGACTTCGAGAGCCTCAGACGATATATCCGAAAGGGTGAGGCGGCAATCAGCAGCACGTTTTATGCTTAGTCCGATGCAGCCGCTGCCGCAGCAGATATCGAGAAGATCTTCTTTCGGGCTGTTTTTCAGCAGAGAGAGAGTTTTTTCAACGATAAATTCGGTCTCGGGGCGAGGAATCAGAACGCGTCTGTCAACATAAAAGGTGTCTTCGAAAAATTCTTTTTCGTTTGTTATGTAGGCCACTGGTTCGAAATTTTTTCTTCTTTCAATGAATGAATTAAAAAGTTCTTCAGCTTCTTCAGAGACTTTTTCAGTGTATTTCGTAAAAAGGCCGAAGCGGCTGGTTTCAAGCGCCTTTGCAAGCAGAATTTCGGCATCGAGACGTGGTGTCTCTGAAAAGTTTTTCAGTTTTTTTTCAGTTTCGTCAACAAGTTCGGCTACTTTGGATGCTGTTTTAAACATTGTTGTCAACTAATTGTTTTTGTTAGATATTTGTATTATGGCGTCGTATATGAACCACGCTACATCGGCTGTAAAAAGAGGATTTTCTATGCATGCTCTGTCTTCGGGTGAAGAGATGTACGCGACTTCAAGCAGAAGGCCTGGAACAGTTGTATCGTCGAACAAGCCGAAGTTGTATTTCTGCGAAAACATATTCAGCGGGAGACGCCATGTCGTGTGGAGATTTGCTTTAAAGTAGAGATCTCGGAAAATCGAGCCAAAATAGAACGAACGGTTCACCTTGTCGTAGAAAAGAGCGGTGGAAGCAGGGTCTTTGCTCACGAAATCAGGGGGATAATAAATTTCGAAACCTCTGTTTGTTGATAGAACTTTCTGGCTGTTGAAGTGAAGTGAAATGAAAAGATCAGGCTGATGCTGCTCGATGAATTCAACCCGTTCCTTTATCGGCATCGAAGAGTCATCCATTCTGGTAAAGACAATTTCGATTCCTTCAGCAGGATGCTTTCTGAAAAAAGCTCTGATTTTGGCTGCAAGTGCAAGTGTTAGGTCTTTTTCTTCAATATTTCCGGAAACAGCTCCGATATTGGTTCCGCCGTGTCCAGGGTCAATTACAACTTTGAATTTTTTTTCGGCAGCAAGCGAGAAAAAGGTGAGAAGTATGAGGATAAAAAGAAATTTTTTTAATTTATCGGGAGACATTATTTCTTTCGTTTGAGAGAATTGGAGAATGTTTCAAAGTCTTCGAGCGAAACAAAGTTAAGAGTTACGGAAATGCCGCGTTTTTTCGGTTTGAGGACAACTTTTGCTTTTGTTCCAGAAGCTATTTCGGCTGCTTTTTTCTGCCACATTTCAGAGGTCTCGACTTTTTTTACCTTTTTGGGTGCCGGTTTTTGCGATGCGAGTTTTTCGACCTGACGTGCATTTAGTTTTTCGTTCAAAATTCTGTCCAACAGAAGTTCCTGCTCGTCGTGTTCAAGAACGGCAAGCGGACGAACCTGACCGGTAGAGAGCATTCCGCCACGTACGAGATCCTTAACCTTTTCGCAGAGATTTAGAAGTCTCATGCAGTTGCTTACTTCACTGCGGCTTTTGCCGACTTTCTGGCTGAGCTCTTCCTGAGTGTATCCGAAACGGTTCATAAGTTCGTTGTATGCTTCGGCGATTTCTATCGGGTTCAGGTCTTCACGCTGTAAATTTTCAATGAGTGAAACCTGATAATCGTCCTCGCCTTTGAATATGATTACCGGAACCTGAGTGAGTCCTGCAATCTGAGCTGCGCGGAAACGTCTTTCGCCTGCCACGATGCGGTAAACTGTCGCGCCGCTTTTTGTTGTTTCCTTTTTTACGACTATTGGCTGGATTATGCCGTACTGCCTGATTGATTCGGCAAGTTCAGCAAGTTTTTCCTCGTCGAACCGTTTTCTAGGCTGTTCTTTGTTAGGTTTTATCGATGCAATCGCAAGCGTCATGTGGTCAGAATCCGTCTGCGGCAGCAGAGCGCCTAAACCTTTTCCCAGTGTTTTTTTCTGAAGCATTGATTCCTCCATGAAATTCAAGCTGAACGATTTTATTTAAGGAGTTCTTTCTGTCAAGAGAGTGTTTAGTTACTTCTTTTTAGCCAGCTTTTCGTACATTCTGAAAAGCTCGGCAACAATTTCCGCTTCACTCATTTTCAGACTAAAGCCGTAAGCTGTCATAACAGCCTTATCGTTCTCTTTGTGAGCTTTCCTCAAATCCGGCGGCATCGTGGTTTCATCGTAAAGGTCTGCAAGAGATGAATCGGGATATTTTGCGCGAGCATCGAGAATAGCCTGCGCGGTCTGCTCAATTTTCGCTTTCTGCGTCTCTGTCGGATTGCACCACGGGAAATTGTTATAAACTATTGTGTTTGAATAGCTGTAATCGCTTTTTAGTCGACCGCAAACTGTTTTAGTCCATGTCATGTGAACCGATGATGTCAGTACGCCAAAATGATAAAGTGTGGCATCTGGAATCATAAAAAGTTTGTCCCCTGCAATAACATTTTTATTCAAATATCCCATTGGAATGTATTTTCTGTTTTCTGATGATACTTTTACAACGGCTATAAAATGCTCTGAATTTATTGTTTCACGAAAAAGATGTGGAGTATCAGCAAGTCTTTGCCGTCCTTTATCTGGACTTTTCTCTCGTTCTTCTTTACAAGCCTGGACACGTCTTTTTACAGCACTCATTTTATTCAATTCCATCGGTGTTGCATCTACTAACCAAAGACAATAACGTTCAACATTTTTTATAAATTCGTTTCCCATCATAAATTGCTTTATGTATTTTGCCGCCATTGGTTCTTTTTCTAAAAGAGCTTTTTTCTCTTCAGGAGTAAGAATAAGATGACCACCATCTGTAGGTCTGTTCCCAGACAACATGACTGGTACATCACAAATTGGAGTATTCCGATTTTCAATCCAAAAATCCGTTGCATCAAGCAGATATCCGTTTATATTCTTTGCCTCGATTTTCTCCTGCTCATTCAAAAAAATGATTTTCGGCTTGCTGCTTTCTGTAGCACTGAATCCTATAATTACGCAGTGAACTGCTGCCATATTCTTTTTGTCTGAAGTCTCATTCGCCCATCTGAATGTCCGCCATGCAAAGTCAATTTTTATATTGTAGTCGCTGAAAAGCGGCTTCCAAAGTGCAGCAACCTGTTCCCCCTGCGTAATCGAATTTGTGGATACAAAAGCGGCTTTTGTGTCGGTTCCATGGATAATTCCAGCCGTTTTAAAATACCAGCCGGCAACATAGTCGATTTTTCCAATTCCCTTGTAAAAAACACCGTTTTTGTTGCAGCAGGTTGCAAAAATATCATTTTTCTGTTCTTTCGACTGATAAGAATATCCTACAAACGGCGGATTTCCCATGATGTAGTCGTAATGGTTTTCAGTCTTTTTTTGTTGCGGTTTTCCGACATTTATTTCGTCAGTGATAAGGTTTATCGCTTCATATTTTTCTTCGCGCTCATGCACTTCATAAATAAGATTGGTCTTTTTCGCCTTTATCGTGGGGATTTTCTCTTCTTCGCACAAATATCTCCAGTCCATTCTTAGAGCGTTTCCTTCAACGATCGTCGCACTTGTCGAAAGCGGCAGGAAATCGAGGTTTTCTTCAACAATTTCCTCGGTTTCTTTCATCATTTGTGATTCGGCGATCCAGAGTGCCGTTTTTGCGAC
>DBYV01000032.1:0-170 GCA_002310995.1 bacterium UBP6_UBA1177
ACATTTACTTCGTCGTCCAAATCAGCATCTTCATCATTGATTCCGTCTTCATCCGGCAGTATGTCGGCATCGTTTTCACTCTTTTTCGAGCTGCTGCATGAAACAGCGAAAACCATCGCCAGGATCAGGAAAATGATGATTTTTTTCATAGCGAACTCCGATAGTTACAT
>DBYV01000032.1:276-6106 GCA_002310995.1 bacterium UBP6_UBA1177
AATTGCAATAAAATCAGCGTGTTTAGTTTGGTTGTTTACATAATTCCTTTTTTGTAATTTTTGCCGATCAGGAAATCATCAGGCTGTTTGAATCAAAAAACCATTATAATCACTAAAAAAACGAGTTCTACTTGCTCAAGGAAGGCATTCCTCACCATTCCAATTATAGCCGTTTTCGCAGTCACACTGGTATTCGGTTTTGCTTATAGGTGTACAGTCGCCGGTTGCATGTGGAATATTGCGGCACGAAATAGTTTCGCAAATGGTTATGCATGAGTATGAGTAAGGATTCCAAAAATAATATCCTTCACATTCGCAGTAATATTCATCCACACTTTTACCTGTGCATTTTCCCGTTGTATGCGGTTTATCGCATTTTGCTGTTTCACACGGATCGACGCATCCTCTGTTGATACCGTTCCAGAAATAGCCTTCTTCACATTCGCAGATAGGGGAGACATTATCTGACGATCTTTTGCAGAGGCCGGTAGAATGCGGCATGTCGCACGGGTTTGGATCGCAAGAGTCAATGCATTCTTCGCTGGAGCTCCAGAAAGATTCGGCATCACATTCACAGATATATCTGTTCCAGTCTTTAGCGTTGCATTTTCCTGTTGTGTTCGGCATATTTTTGCAAGGCTCAGCATCGCAAGGATTCATACATTTCTCTCCGTCCCAGAAATAGCCTCCATTACATCCGCAGATATATTTATTCCAGTCTTTAGCGCTGCATATTCCTGTTGAGTGCGGCATATCTTTGCACGGCTCTGCCTGACAGGGATTTTCACACTTTTCGCCGTTCCAGAACCAGCCTTCGACACAGCCGCATTTATAAGAATCAATACCCAAAACAGTACATTTGCCTGTTGAATGTTCATCCTTGGGACATTTGACTGCAGAGCAAGCGTGCATTACACATTCTTTTCCGTTCCATATTTCGTCTTCTGCACACGGACTTTTGGCGACGCAGCGCACTGCATAAGTGTGAGTGCTTCCGAAAACTTCGTCAAAAGGGTGCTTTTCAACTCTTTCCGCAATGTGCGGGGCACTCCCGGAAAATCTGACGACCCAGACAAAGCTGCTTCCGGAAGATGTAGACGAAAGAAAATAGTCCATAGTAGAGGGATATTTTAAACTGTAGTTAAAAAAAGATGTAAGCTCGTTTTTGTTGGGAAGTCTCCAGTCGGAGATGCCCGCATAAGTCAGATTCTCGCAGTACTGAAGGGCCTCTTCCCAGCTTGATACGGTTCCATAGCCAGACAACCAGATAAAATCCGTTTTCGCATCTACTATGATCTTTTCTGCGCCTATAGTTAAAGCAATCAGCTGGCTTCCCGGCAGAGTTTTGCCTCTGACACACCGCGCACGAATACCGGAATGTTTCAATATCTCGCCGGATGAATATAAAGTCAGTGGTTCAGCGTTGGAAGCTCCGTCGCTGAAGTTTACTGTCCATGCACCTTGTGAACCCCAGCCTGATCTTATATCGTCCTGCCAGAAATAGGATGATGTCCAGAATTTACCTGACGGAGTGCCTGGAAAATAAGCAGTATCAATTGCAGGATATTTTGCGATATTGGTGATGGAAAGAAGTTCTTTGATATCGGGAAGTCTCCAGTCACTGTGTCCGCCATATTTCAAATTTTTGCAGTAATTCTCCGCATTTTCGCATATTTCGCCTGCATTTTCCGATGTTTCGGAAGCTTCACAGACATCTATTGCGTCAGAAAATGTCTGCTGCCACTCTAGTCCGGTGTTGAGATCAATAACGGTCGGCTCGTTTTCAACAGAACTGTCGATAGAAAAACTCTGCGGGACACAGTATCCGAGAGCGGCATACTGTGCATCCTGACCGTAAAGCGGGCTGTTCTTATCTCCGCAATCCCCGTCGCAATAAGTCTGTCCGGTGCATATTTCGGCAAAAGAAGAGATTTTGGCGACAATTTCCTCTTCCGCGGTGTCGGCATCGTTGTCGCTTTTTTCTTTATCTTCGTCTTCATCATCCGGTTCAACCGCTTCTTCATCTTTTCCGTTTCCACCGGCATCAGCAGCATCTTCATCCGGCAGTATGTCGGCATCGTTTTCACTCTTTTTCGAGCTGCTGCATGAAACGACTAAAAATATCAGAGCAATAAGTAAAAGAAGGAGTTTTTTCATGAGTTCCTCCTGAGACGACAAACAAAAAACGTTATATTTTACGAATCTTGAAAATAAATTCAATAAAATACGTCATGTTGAACGGATGTGAAACATCTCTTGGATTCTTCGCCTGCTCAGAATGACCTGGTTTTTGCCAACGGCCTTTTAAATTGAGTTTTTTGTATTTTAAAAACACTTTTATCAAGATAAAAATGTATTTTGTTGACACTTTTATCAAGATAATGTATGATTCTTCGTTTTTTGCGGTTCAAAAATCGAGGTGAAAAATTATGAAAAGAGCAGCAATGCGGCAGCTTGCGGAGTGGAAAAAAAGCAAGATCCATAAACCTTTGATACTCCGGGGAGCGCGTCAGACAGGGAAAACATGGCTTCTCAAAGAGTTCGGACGTCTGTTTTTTCAGGACACTGTCTACATAAATTTTGAGAACGAACCCCGTTTCAGGGATCTTTTCAAAGAGGATTTTGACACGAAGCGGATAATTTCGACTATCCAGCTTTTTTACGGAAAAAAGATCGTCGCGAAAACCACTCTTATTATTTTTGACGAAATTCAGGCGGCGGAAGGGGCTTTGACTTCGCTGAAATACTTCTGCGAAAACGCTCCCGAATACTACATCGCGGCGGCAGGTTCGCTTTTGGGGATCGCGATGCACGAAAACCAGTCGTTTCCGGTCGGAAAAGTCTCGTTTTTAGATCTTTATCCGCTCTCTTTTTCGGAATTTCTCGTAGCTTCGGGGATGGAGATGCTTCTTGAAGCAATGTTCAGGCAGGAGTGGAAAACTCTCGAAACTTTTCACGGCGAGCTGATGAATCTGCTGAAAACATATCTTTATGTCGGAGGAATGCCGGAAGTCGTGATGAAATGGCTTGAAACGCATGATTATTCCGAGGTGAGGACAATTCAGCACGAAATTTTGCGTTCATATCAGGCCGATTTTTCAAAACACGCGCCGTCGGGACAGGTCCCTCGGCTTGACATGGTCTGGGAAAGCCTTCCGGCACAGCTTGCGAAGGAAAATAAAAAATTTGTCTACGGCGTGATCCGTGAGGGGGCGCGGGCGAAGGATTTTGAACTTGCGATAATGTGGCTAGTCAACTGCGGAATCGTGCTGAAATCGCACCGTGTCAGCACTCCTAAAATGCCGCTTAAAGCCTATCAGGACTTGGCTGTTTTCAAACTTTTCATGGTCGATGTTGGTCTTCTCGGCGCATCAGCAGGACTTTCAGCGGCTGCTCTTATCGAAGGAAACCGCATAATGACTGAATTTAAAGGGGCTTTGACCGAGCAGTATGTCATGCAGGAACTTAAAACATTGAATTTAGACTATATCGGCTACTGGACAAACGAGCGAAGCACTTCGGAAGTGGATTTTGTGATCCAGAAAGAAAACAGCGTCATTCCGATAGAGGTGAAATCAGGCGAAAACCTGCGCTCAAGAAGCTTCACGCTTTTCTGTCAGAATTTCAGCCCAGACAAAGCGTTGAAAACATCTGCGCTTCCTTACCGCGAAGACAAAACCGTCCTGAATGTTCCTCTTTACGGGATATCTGCGGTGATAAAAGGAATTTAATCCTCTTCAGAATCTTTTTCGCAGTCAAAGTATGCCCAATGATACCCTTCTTCACATTCACAACCGAACATATTGCTGCCTGTCTGATAGCACTCGCCTGTTGTATGTTCTATATATTTGCATCTGTTGGGTTCACAAACGGGGGCACATTGAAAACCGTCCCACAGGTAACCGTCATCGCAGATACTGACACAGGAATCGCTCCAATCCCATTCGTATCCTTCTTCACATTCGCATGAATACCAGCCGAGATCACCAGGATAGCATCCTCCGGTTGAATGTTCTACGTTTTCACAATGGTTGGGGATGCAACCGTTTACGCAGCCGATTTGTCTGTCAACCCAGTAATAAGGTTCCTCGCAACCGCAGTAATAGCTATACTCCTGAATATTGTCCGGGTAAGTCGGCAGCTCTTTATGTATTGTGCAGACTCCATTGGAATGTTCATAGTTTTCGCATGGATTGGGTTCACATGGCGTGACACATTTTTCCTGCCAGAAATTCCAGAAAGCACCTTCGTCTTCATTGCATCCGCAGGTAAAGGAATCTTTGTCGAGCTTGGAATAAAAATTCAATTCGCATTTTCCGTTTGAATGTTCCATTTTTTTGCACGGGTTCGGGTCGCAGAAGTTCACGCATTCTGTTCCTGTCCACGCAAGTCCTTTTTCACACGGAGCGTCTGCCACGCATAATACAATAATATTGTCCTGACTGCTGTTTTTTGGTTCTGCTGAAACACCTGAACCGTATTTGAATATCCATGATCCGGACGGATCTTCGGCGTATGTAGTCGATGACCAGTAGGAAGAATTTCCTCCGCCGATATGAAACAGAAAAAACATTAGTTCGTTTATGTTCGGAAGTCTCCAGTTTGAAATTCCGGCTAAAGTCTGCTCGTTGCAGTACTTCAAAGCCTCTTCCCAAGTTGGTGCATACGGACGGAGTCCTCCCATGAAAATTTCGGATTTTTTGTTTTCTCGTGAATTGTAGTTGATGTAATAGATTTCCGGACCGCCGTAATCCGACAGGATTTCTACTTTCCAGAATGAATCGCTGCCTCTGACGCAGCGCAAATAAATTTTGTCGTTGAAATCCGAGGTCGTGCGTGTCGCTCCCTTTGAGAAATTGATGATCCACATATACCGGTCGTCCGCCGATAAAGCTATAAAATTCGCTGACGGTGTTTTAGGAAAATAATCTGTATCTATTGCCGGATCGTATCTGCTCCAGTCAACAATTAAAAAAAGTTCCTTGACTGTCGGTGCTCTCCAGTCATCATGCCCGCCGTAATTCAGGCTTTCGCAGTAATCGGAAGCCTCCGCATAATTTCCGATTTCGAAAAAGCTCTGCGACCATTCAAGTCCTGTTACTTCGTCAATGACGACCGGCTCGTTTCCGATAGATTTATCAACAGAAAACTTTCGCGGAACACATTTCCCTAGTTTTGCGAAGTTCGCATCCTGACCGTAGAAAGCCTTTTCTTCACCGGGACAACTCATCTCCTTTTCGCTGTCGTAACACTTTGTAAGTCCCGTGCAGATATTAACGAAAGAAGGTCCGGTGGTGGTGGTGTCCTCATCCGGTGCGTTGTCGTTGTCATCGGTTTCTTCAGGTTCTTCATCGTCATCATCTGTTGTGTCGATATCAATATCATCTTCATCCGGCAGAATATCGGCATCGTTTTCCGCTTTTTTCGAATCGCTGCACGAAACAGCGAAAAACACTAATAAAATCAGGGAAATGATGAGTTTTTTCACAACTAAACCTCTTGACTCAAATTAAAGTTATCACTCCTTTACGCATTTTCCTTTGCTTGTCCAGTCATCTTCGAAAAAGTCTTCAGGATCCCATGAGTAACCTTCAACACAGTCGCAGTAACAATACGGATGACCTATTGATGTGCCTAATATCCGGCATATTCCGTCGGAATCGGCAAGGCTTTCGCAACGATTCGGCTCGCAGCAGTTTTCCTGGCATTCGTAGTCCAGCCAGATATATCCCTCGTTACAGCCGCATCTGTAACCTTCCGTTTCGTCGTCAAGACATACTCCGTCGCTGTTTTCCTTGTCATCACACGGGTTTACATCGCAGGAGCGGCT
>DBYV01000033.1:0-137 GCA_002310995.1 bacterium UBP6_UBA1177
GTTCTTGTCTGGGAAAGCTCCACGATCAAAAAACAGCCGACCCGCACCGACATCACAGTCGTTGCAATTCCGGCAATCGAAATCGCTACAAACGAGCTCAAAAATACCCAGGTTATGAACATGATCGCTCTCGGCGC
>DBYV01000033.1:224-3441 GCA_002310995.1 bacterium UBP6_UBA1177
AACTCATCCCGCTCAACGAGCAGGCAATGAGAATCGGCTGGGACAGAGCATAATTCGAAGTTTTTTCATGGTAGCTCGGCGGCTCTTCGGAGCCGCTTTTTTTTACCCGGAGGTTCGGCATGAGACGGTTTTTCCCGATTTTAATTGTTTTCTGCATGATTTTTGTTTCGTGTGCGACTGCGCCGGAGCGTAAAAACGAAGAAAAGAAAGAAAAACCGGTGCCTTTTGAATCGGAATACGGGATCCGCGTGACTCCGGAAAGTGTCGAGATCTACGAGGTCCAAAAAGGAGCTGACGAAGATTTTGACAAACTTTTTGCCGAAGCGAACCGCCTTTTCGACGAAAACAAACTTGACGAGGCGGAACGGATCTACACAAAAATCGCGGAAATGAATCCGGAACACGCTCTTGCCCCTTCGTGCCGCTACAATGCGGGTCTGATCGAAATCAAGCTCAAAAACTGGGAAGCAGCGGAAAAGAATTTTTTCTCGGCATACCAGACGATGCTAAAGCCCGAAGATAGGCGCGACGCTCTTTTAAACTGGCTTGAAGCGGCAAGAAACGCTGAATTTTGGGAAAAAATCTCCGAAACCGGCGGCAAAATCATCGACAACTTTCCGGCATACGGTGAATTTAACGAATCCAACAGGCGCGAAATCTCGCTGCGTTACGCCGAATCGCTCATTATGACAGGCAAAATCGAGGAAGGACGCCGGCTTGCGGATTACTGGCGGATGACGATTTTGAGGGAAACTCCGCACAGAGAAGCGGTCTACATCCCGGAACTCGCGCTCGCCTATTTCGTTCTTGGCAGAAGTTTTGTTAAGGAATTCAAGGATTTGGATCTCGGAGACTCGACTGAAAGCCTTGAAGAAAAGTGCAAAAAAATCGTCGAAGCGCAGGCAAAATTTCTGAAAGCAATAAACGTCGGAGTCATCTTCTGGACGAACGCGAGCGCATTCGAAGCGGCAAAACTCTACACCGATCTTTACGCCGAAATGAACTCGCACCCCGTTCCGGACGACCTCACGGACGAAGAAAAACCGGTCTATGAGTGCGAACTCTGGAAAAAGATCTCCGTTCTCCTCAAAAAATCGCGCAAAACACTCATGAAAAGCATTGAAGCGGCGAAAAAAATCGGCGAAGAAAACGAATACATTGATAAAAGCCTTGAAATGATTCAAGAAATCGACAGGATCTACGAAGAAAAAGAAAATATCTGCAAAAAATAGCTATCTCACGCAGCGGACATTGCATCCCTCGGAATCGTAAACATTTTTCTCATACTCACTGATACTACCATCGTAAAAATCAACGCCCCACGCATAGTCCGGCTCATCGGACAAATCAGAAGAAGACCAGAACCACTCCTCGTCACCAAGTTTGCTGTATGGATCGTTACCATAAAACCCCGAAGGCAAGCAGCTGTCAAAATCATAACAATCGTCATAACTGAGACAGTTGTCCGTCACGCCGCATTTCCCGTCGGGTTCTGTTTTAGGACGGTTTTGAATCAATGTTCTGAGCTCGCTGATTGTGGGCAGATGCCAGTCGGAATGTCCGCATTGATTCAACTTGTCGCAGTACTTCACTGCATCAGACCAAATAAATTTTACGGAAGAAAGATTCGACCACAGTCTGCCGTCAACTTTGAAACACGCACCGTCTGAGAGGTTGCCGTTTTTTTCTTCTTCCTCTTCTTCCTCTTCTTCCTCTTCTTCCTCTTCTTCTTCACTATCATCTTGAGAACCACCCCTTACACAGCGGGTGTAAAGGTATTCGTTGTTAATGTGAACCGCGCCTTCGCTGAAATTTACAGACCAGCTGCAATCTGCCCCACCGTCAGCAGGCCATGAATCAGACCAAAGTGTGTCGCTGTCACCTAACTTGCTGTAATAACCGCTTGAATTGAAAGGACATCCTGCGCAAGCATCATTTTCGCAACGGCTATCGCGACACTCATCGGAAGCTTTGCATTCCCCGCCTGTTTCTGTTTTCCGACAATTTTCGATCAATGTTCTGAGTTCATCAATTGATGGTAGACGCCAGTCAGAATAACCGCCTTCCGGAAGGTGACTGCAATAATATTCAGCATCATGATCATACATTATGCCATGGGATTTTGATGACCAGATAAGACCGCTTGAGGAATCTCTGCACGGAGTTTTGCTTGTAGGACTGCATTCAGGAAACTTACTGCAACCGCTCAAAAGAACAAAAAGCGCCAAAATTGTCAGAGCACAAAAAAGTGTCATGATTTTCTTCATTTGCGACCTCTGCGAGTCTCGATTTTTAAACCGCAATATTTTATAAAAATTCAACTCAAAAACAAATCTTTCCTGTGAAGCAGGAAATCGACTATGTTTATATGAGAAATTCCGTTGTGGCTCATGTCGATTTTGTCAAGTGAAAGGACGTATTTCGGCGATGCATCTGAAATCGGCGAAAATGCTCCGAATTCGCGCTCTATCGTAGCGGGACTTGCCAAAAGATATGCAACCTGAATGAAGCATTTTTTCCCGTCCTTGATTGCGACAAAATCGACTTCCGATTTGTAAGTTTTGCCGGTAAACACCGAAAAGCCGCGCACCATCAGCTCGTTGCAGATTGTGTTTTCGAGGAAAAAAGTGTCCTCGTAATTTATGGTGTTGGTATTGATTATCCTGAATCCGGTATCGACGGCATAATATTTTTCACGGTTGCCTAAAGATGCTTTTCCGACAAGATTGTAACGGCTGATTCCGTGCAGAAGAAAAGCTTTTTTCATCAAATCAAGATAATTGTAGACGGTTCTTGCGGAAACATTTTTTCCAGAATTGCTGCTGTAGTGCGAAGCTACATTTTCAGCGGAAAATTCCTTGCCCGAATTTGCCAGAATATAGAGTGCGATGTCTTTGAACGCGAATTTGTCGATTTTCGAGTTTCCTTTGACGATATCGCGGTTTACAATGCTCTCATACAGGTTTACAAGATATTTTTTGACCGAAGTTTCGCCGTCCAGACCGAAACGCAGAGGAAAACCGCCCCATTTGATGTAGTCGTAAATCATATCTTCGTTGAAATCCATGCCGTTTTTTTCATAAAAATCTTTCATTTCCGAGAATGAAAACGGGAAAATTTCAAATTCAACGGTTCGACCTGTCAGCAATGTCGCGAGTTCTCCCGAAAGCAGAGTCGAGTTACTGCCGGTAACGAAAAGCGAGACATTCAGTGTCGC
>DBYV01000051.1 GCA_002310995.1 bacterium UBP6_UBA1177
GCTCGCAAACTCATGGAAGAAGTCCGAGCAGGCAACCCGAACGGCTATCACTTCATCGAAGTCATGGCTTGCACAGGCGGCTGCATCGGCGGCGCAGGTCAGCCTTACCATCACGGCAACGGTGACATTCTCGTTAAACGTATGGAAGCGATTTACCGCGAAGACGCTGGCAAACCGATCAGAAAGTCTCACGAGAACCCGGACATCATCGCGATCTACAAAGAGTACTACGGTGAGCCGAACAGCCATCTCGCACACGAACAGCTTCATACTCACTACATTGACAAGAGCGTAAAAATCGAAGAAGTCAAGTAGTTGATTCAAGCTTGATTAACTTTCCAGCCCCGGTCCGCCGGGGCTTTTTTTTGCCTTGGAAGTGCTATAAATTTGCGATTGAATTGTTCGGAAATCCCGAACAGTTGGATTTCTCAATTAATGTGTTGTGAAAATTTATTGTTGTAATAAATTTTTATATTGATATTGAATCTAAAATATTTATTATATTTATCGAAATTGTTTTGTGTATAATACTTTAAGTTTATGGATAAAAATAATTTTTATCAAATCCTAAAGATAGGCGAGACGGTTGCGGTTGAGTTCAAGCGCTGCGGAGGACACATTGATAACGATGTCTATGAAACCGTCTGCTCGTTCTCGAACCGTTTCGGTGGAGATATTTTCCTAGGTGTGACTGACAGAGGAGTCGTCGAAGGTGTACCGGAAAATGCGGCTGCAGAAATGATAAAGAATTTTATCGCGGTTGTTTCTAATCCGGCTTTGTTTTCGCCGACTCTTTATCTTGATCCTGACATTATGAAGTATAACAACAAGGAGATTATTCATATTCATGTGCCTTCCGGCGGCGATGTCTGCACTTTTAAGAAAGTTATTTACGATAGAGTGAATGATGCCGATGTGAAAGTGACCTCGACTGTCCAGATTGCGCAGATGTATATCAGAAAGCAGGAAATCTATACCGAACGCAAGGTTTTTCCTTATTTGAAGAAAGAAGATTTGAGGCTAGATCTGCTTCCTAAACTCAGGATTATGGCTGTAAACAACGCTGGAGGAAATCATCCGTGGAAAGATATGGATGATGACGAGCTTTTTAAAAGTTCCCGGCTTTATATTGAAGATCCTGTAACAGGGAAAAGCGGTTTCAATCTCGCGGCAGCGATGCTTTTGGGGAAAGATGAAACTGTGCTGAATGTGTGCCCGGCTTATGTGACAGATGCAATTCTCCGCAAAGTGAATATAGACCGCTACGACGACAGGGATTTTATTCAAAGCAATCTTGTTGAAAGTTATTCAAGGCTTTTTGATTTTGCTAAAAAACATTTGCCTGACAAGTTTTATGTCGAGGATTTAGAGCGGAAATCATTGAGAAATATCATCGTTCGCGAGATGATTGGCAATACTCTTATGCACCGTGAGTTTTCAAGTGCGTATCAGGCAAAATTTGTGATTGAAAAAGAGCGAATGTATACGGAAAATGCCAACCGAACCAAAAAAGAGGGCTTTATTACTCCGAAAAATTTTGAACCATACCCGAAAAATCCGATTATCGCCTCATTTTTCAGGGCGATCGGATTTGCCGACCAGCTCGGAAGCGGTGTCCGCAAAATATTCAAATACACGAAACTGTATTCGGGAGAAAACCCGGTTTTTGCCGAAAGCGATATTTTCAGAATCACAGTTCCGCTTAATGAATTATATTCGTTTGATTTGTTGGAACCTGACAATCATGAAAATACCGATGTTAAAAACTCGGAAGATAAATCTGACCCGTTAAATGACCCGATAAAATTGAATTTTGACCCGATAAATTCAGAGTCTGACCTGATAAATGACCCGATAAACGAGCTTCTTGACCTGATAAAAAATGATCCTTACAAGATTTATGAAGAATATGCCCGTTGTTTAAGAATATCCAATTCAACGGTCAAACGTATGCTTGCAACGTTACGCCAGCAGGGAATCATCAAACGAGAAGGAGCAAAAAAAACAGGTCATTGGGTGGTAATAAATGACCCGATAAATATTGGTGATCAAACAAGTGATCAAACAAGTGGTCAAACAAGTGATCAAACAAGTGGTCAGACAAGTGGTCAAACAAGTGGTCAGACAAGTGGTCAGACAGGTGGTCAGACAAGTGGTCAGAGATTTTCGGACACAGCCAAAAAAATATTGGATTATATTCGTCAGAACAAATTTATAACAAGATCGGATTTGAGTGAAAAACTCAAAATAAATCCTTCTGCAGTGCAGAAACATTTGGAAAATTTGAAAAAATCCGGCGTTTTGAAAAGAGTCGGCGGCGATTTCGGCGGTCATTGGGAGATAATTGACAATAGGAAGGTGGAATAATGGATGACAAAAAATTAGAACTACCGGAAGATTTTATCAACTCGATCAGGGATTTAAATGCTCTTTGTTCCCAACAGGAAGACAGTGCCGTTGCCATGCTTTATCGCCTGATGTTCAGGCACGAGCGCAACATCGATATTCTTGATAGTTACGCGGATCGCATTTTTGATGCACTTTGGGGATTCGGCGGAGAGTATGCGGAAGAAGATTACAGGAATTATCTGCAATACCTGAAAGCTGTTGTTCCTGAAGAGTATGAATCTCACAAAAATATGTTTGAAGAAGATCTGAAGATGCTTCAGGATGAAAATATTGAAGAAGATGAATGAGAAGCGGCAGTATGTTCCAAAATGGAACTAACTGAAGATTCCTCAAGTATATTCCAAAATGGAATAAACTACCTCAACTTGAAGTCGCATTTTGCGATATCAAGATTCCAATTTGGAAGCTTGGATAGGTTTGGGGTTTGGCGTGGAGTGTTGAAAAAGAAATTGGATTGGCCGAAATAAAAGAACTAACGCCGCCGAAAATGACGGCATCAGGTTTTGAGAATTAATCGCTTAAATTATCTTGGAACACAAATTACTTGATGATTATTACGAGGATTATCAGCAACGGCAGCAGTCCAATTACACTCAGATGAAACGAAAATAGATAAACCTTCATAAAGCCAAAAAATTCCAGGTACACACTTCTCTGAACTTCTCTTTAAACTGGCAGCTGAGAGTACCATTTCTTTTTCAGTAGGCAACCGCATATTACGAGCAGTGCAATAGGTTCTAGCATCAGGTAATGGCATTCTTGGCTCGGCCAAAAGTGTTGAAAAACTGAAAAGTAAAGTAAAAACTAAGAAAAACTTTTTCATCTTAAATCTCCGTAAAAAATTATCATCATCAAATGGGATTTTGTTAGACATTCTATCTTCCAATGCAGACAGCTTGATAAGTAGAACCTTCTTTTCCTGTTCCAAAAGCACTCACTACACAATTACTTCCGAAAGAAACGGTTTGATTGTTACCACCTATAAAAGTCTGCGGAGCGCAATTCGTCATTCCGGCAGCTTTCATAAGCGATATCATCTCATCGACATATGCCAAACGCATATTGATACTGCGGCAATAATTTACAGCCTGTTGATATGTAACAGCTTTGGGAACAGGTTTTACAGCTGCCGAAAGTGTTGCAAAGCTGAAAAGCAACAAGAAAACTAACAAAAACTTTTTCATCTTTCCCTCCATGGAAAAACATTAATAAAATAAAAAAACCGATCTTTCGACCAAAATTACAAAACTATAATATTTCAAAAATGGTCATAAGTCAACTAAAAATATATTTTAGTATTTTTAAAATACCTTTGTTTTGCTTATTTTAACTTGATTGTTGTGTATGAGAGGTGCGATATGT
The DNA here is from genome assembly GCA_002310995.1 of bacterium UBP6_UBA1177. Lineage (GTDB taxonomy): Bacteria > UBP6 > UBA1177 > UBA1177 > UBA1177 > UBA1177. The sequence goes on from DBYV01000051.1 coordinate 3,772, forward strand.
TCGGAGACAGGGTAAAGCAGTTGCGTGAGGCTCACAATTTCAGTCAGGTGCAGCTTGCAACAAAGCTCCATGTTTCGAAACAAGCAATCTCAAACTGGGAAAACAACAATATTATGCCGTCAATCGAAATGCTTGTTAAACTTGCCGATTTGTTCTGTGTTTCAACCGATTTTCTGCTGGAGCGCGACAACCGCCGCTCGTTGGATACGACCGGCCTGACCGACACGCAGTGCGCTCATCTGAATCTCATAATCCGCGATATTTTGCGCTGAATCTTGCTTTAACCCCTGTCTTTCCCTAAAATCGCGTGTTTTGATTTGTTTCGAGGGAAAAATGAGAAAATTTGCGGTTGTTTTCTTTCTGATTCTGTTGTTAGTGCAGCTTTCCGGCGAAGAAGTCTGGCCTGTGTGCTACGACAAGCAGTGCAAAAGCAGCGACGACTGCTGCAAAGGTGCGAAATGTCTGCCGTGGATAGCGAAAATGCACCCGAAAGTAAAAGAGACGGGTTACTGCGTCATCGAAGGGTGCAAGGATGGCGACGACTCGACGTGCCCGAAAGACCACATCTGCCTTAAATCGGTTAAAGGCACTTTCTGCGTGAAAAAATAATTTTTTTCCGTTTCTATAACAATTAAGTATAATGTGTTGTCATTTTTTTGAAAAAGATGGAGGTTTTTCATGAGAAAAATCAGAGTTCTGTTTGTTTTGCTTTTCTGCGCTGTTCCGCTTGTTGCGCAGCAGGATGAAGAGGAAATGTTCAATCTGCCGATCAATGAGTTTACTCTGGGAACGGTTGACGAGAACGCACTTTTGAGTGCCGATCCGCAGGCTTTGAAACTTTACGAGGCGGCTGTCAATGCCGAAAAACAGCCGGGAGTGTTCAAAATTCCGGGACCTGCGGTAGAGGCATGGCAGGAAGTCACAAAAATTACGCAGGGCAATCCGTTTCTTCAAGTCGCGCAGAAAAGGCTCGGCGATTGGAAGATTCTGACCGATTTTTACGAAAAACACAAGGCGAACTTTGACAAACTCAAACTCCTTTTCGCGAGTCCGGCTCTTCCCGCGGCTCAGAAGTCAAGTCTGGCATCGAAGTATCTGGAAGAATTCGGTGTTACTTTCGGCACGTCGGGAATCATGAATCTGATTTCAACAGTTTCCGACAAGAACGAAATCACAGGAAACGACGCTTTCAAGGCGAAAATTCAGGAGACAAAGCAGAAACGCTGTGATCTCGGGTCAGGCAGGGATTGCTACGATCTCGGAAAAAATTTTCTGACGATCGAATATGAAAAGATGATGATGTTCAACAAGGCGTGCGAGCTGAAATATCAGCCGGGTTGCGACGCGCAGCGGAAAAAAGCCGAGCCCGTTGCTGCACAAACTGAGGAAAAACCAGAGAAAACCTATGCTTTTGCGGAAGATCCTGTCGGGCTGCTTCCCCCTTTTGCCGAAGCTGACGATGCGACGAAACAGGGCGCTGATCCAGAGGTCCTGAAACTTTACGAGGCTGCTGCGGCTCTCGAAAAATCGAAAGAGACTCTTTCTAAGCCCTCAGTTGCGGTTGCAGCATGGGAAAGTGTTGAAAAAGCTGCCGGAAAAAACCCGTTCCAGCCTGTTGCACAGCAGAGAACGGCTGACTGGAAAAAGGCCGCAGCCGATTTGGAGGCTCGCGATGCAGCTCTTGCAGAACTGGAGAAAAATATCGCAGACAATTCGATTGAAAGCAGCCGCAAGGTTGAACTTATGACAGGTTATCTCGATAAGTACGGTGTCGTTTTTGGAACAGCTGACGCTCTCAGTCTGATTGCGCCTAAGCAGAATCAGGCTGCCGAATCGGGAGATCTTTATCAGAACTATGCCTTCCATATATCGGAAACAGTTCATAAAGAGATCGCCAACAATGAGTCGTTCAAGGCGAAAGTGAAAGAGACGGTGAACAAAAGATGTGAGCTGAAATCGGGCGCGGACTGCCGTGTTTATGCTGAAAATCATGCCGCAGACGAAACTGAAAAAGCGGCTTATCTGAAAAAAGCGTGCGATTTCGGTGTTCAGGAAACCTGTTCTCTCCAAGTGGCGGATGCACCGCAGCAGGTTGAAAAGGAAAATGCGATGTCGTCTGAGGAAGAGGATAAATTCAAGGCTGAGCTCAATCAGGCAGGCAGAAGGACGAGGATCGCAGTTGCCACGACAACTCTGGCTGTAGGTGTTGTTGCCGGTGGACTCGGCGGATGGTCTTTTTACGAGATGAGCAAGGCAGAGAAAGACCGCAAAAAATACTTTGACAAATACAATGAACTCGGTGAGGGTGAACCTTTCAGCCTCTTTGCGAAATACCGCAAGAAAGCGGAAAATGCCGATAAAAAACGGAAAAAATATCTGATTCTGGGCAGTGTCGGCGTAGGTGTCGGCGCAGCTCTTATAGCTACCGGAGTAACCCTTTTCTGCATTGATTTCAAAGGCGAGAAAGAGGTTAAGAAAAAATACAATGTCTCTCTCGGAGCAAATCCGCTTGAAGGGACTGTGCAGTTTGCGCTGAACTGGTGACTGGAGGTTCATTATGAGAGTTAAATTTTTTGTTCTGATAGCGATTTTCTCTATGTTTTTTGCTGCATGCGACAAAAAGATGAAGTGGGAGAACGAGAACGATCCCAATTCCGATATTTACGGAAAATGCGAGGAAGGTCTGCATAAGTGTTACGGATCATATATTTCACTCGTATGCAGGGAAGGGAAGTGGGAGAGCTTCAGTGATTGTTCCGCGAAAAGGCCTTGTGTCGAGGAAACCGGAGAGTGTCTGGCGCCGGAAAGCGACGACGTCTATTACGGTGATGAAGACGGAAATTATGTGGAAAATAACCGTGTGGTAGTCCAGCTTGCATGGAAGCAGGGTTTTAAGTCACAACTTGATTCGCAGCAGGAAGAAGGGGTCGCAGTCGATCTTGATCTGCATCTGATCAAAAGAAACAGTATCGAAGCTGAACAGTACGGATTTGAGAGGACTGACGGGCTTTTGGGTACAAATATGAAAAGCAAAGGACTGAACTGCGATGTTGAGGATCCAACCTGCGAGAAATACTGGCGGCACGATGACTGCTCTGCTTTCGACAATGGAAAATTGACACCAGATATTGAGGAGACTATCGCCTGGGGTGCGTCATTCGGTATCGACAATATGTGGGGCGGTGGAAATTACGAACATCCCGAAACTGTAACCATGGGTTCGACCAAAGATGCTGTCATCGACGCATCCGAACCAGTGATTCCGGATGATCAGTATTTAGTTGTCGTATCTTACGGTAACTGCAATTCAAATTACCGTTACGGCGAAGACCGCTGCAAAGAGGGATATCAAGGTGACGGTGCCGCTTATGAAGTTGATGCCAGGGTCACGATTCTTGTTGACGGCGAGGAGGTTCCGAGAGCGGGAGCTGACGACCGGCCTGCGGATCACTATTACGAAACAACGAAAGATTTCAAAATCAAACTTCACGAGTGGAAAGTTGTTGCTGTCATAAAGTGGGACAATTCTCTCAAAGGGCCGGAATCGAATCCGCAATATTCAGGAAATGCTGTCGTTTCCGATACGATAATGCCTGAGCAGGATATAGAACTTGACTCGGTCCGTTATTCTGTCTGCGTTTATAGTACAAGTGACGCAGTTCTTGTTCCGGTCTGGAATGAAAAAGATTATGTGAATTTTGTAACCACACCGGATGAACGCGGAAACTTGATAGGAACCTGCCGTCAGTCTGAAGAGCCGGACCCATATGAAGGAGACAAAAGAAAGAAAAAATGCGAAGGTCTCGTGGACGGTGCAGAATGGAATACGGTTTCCGAAATTATTCAGGAGTGGGACGGAGCGAGCTGGCTGCCGTCGGCAAAAGGTACTTACAACGAAGAGCCGAGCACGGCCGAATGCCGTTTCAAGTGCAAAGAAAACTACACTTGGAACGGGAGCAAATGTGTCGCGGATACAAGGACCGTAACCTGTGAAAATCTTCCGGAATATGCTGAATGGTGGAGCAGCGATATCGAAATCACACAGACATGGAACGGAACCGATTGGATGCCTCCAGCAACCGGACGTTACAGCGAAACCGAGAAAGATTCCGGCTGTTACTTCAAATGCAGAGAACATTACGAATGGGATATGTATTATTCCTGTATACCTGGAACGCAAACGGTTGCATGCACAGGAAAACCTGTCGATGCGACATGGAACACCTCGATAATAGTCCAGACCTGGGATGAGAATGCCGGTGAATACCTCCCTTCAAGCGAAGGTTCTTACTACGACGGAGATAATGTGCCAAGCAACACCTGCACATTCAGATGCGACGAATACCATGACTGGATCGATTCAAACTGCCTGAAAAACCCGTGTCTTCCGGATAATCCGTGTTTCGGGCTCGAAAATTCAAACGGAAACTGTTCGCCGGAAAACAATTATACTGAATATTCATGCGGCTGCGAGAATGAGACTGTCTGGGACGGAACCTACTGTGTTCCGATGGTGGACACATTCCCTGAATGCAGCCCGTCAAGTACTTTCCCGTGCTTTGATTCGTCAAGCGGACTTATATGGTCTTACAGGGAGCACGACAATGTGACATGGGATTATGCCGGAGTTGTTTGCGGAAGTATGAATAATGACGGCTACGGCAGCGGCTGGAGACTTCCGACAATCAGCGAACTCAGAACGCTGATCAAGGAATGCAACGGAACTAAAATGCCTGACGGCACATGCGGTGTCCGTGACGATGACGTCGTTTGTCTCTCAGAAGATTGTCAGGACGAAAGCTGCTACTCATGCAATGATGAAAGCGAACACAGCAAGTTCGGTGAAACCGGCTGGTTCTGGTCTTCTTCACTTGTAACGGGCAAAGAGGACAACGCATGGGGAGTAGGATTTCAGGGCGCTGATGTCTACAGCAACCCCAGGACTGGGATCTGGAATGTCCGTTGTGTCAAACCGATGTGTGCAAGCGGTTATGTCTGGAATGCAGAAACCAAACAATGTTATGTTCCGATAGAGTGTAATCCTAATATATGCTTTAAAACGCATACATGTTCCAGTACAGGTGTTTTGGGAATTGAGATGACAGCAACGGTTGAAGGGCACGGGACCTGCAACAATACGAACGGCAGCTGTGAGTGCGAACCGGGCTGGCTTACCGGAACTTCAAGTTTCGGAACCGGTACAACCGTGCAGTGTGAAGCTATGGGTAGTATTTTTGAAACTCTCAACAATGTTGAGTGCACAGTCTGTGACATAAGCAATCCGCCTTCTGAATACGCGACAAATGGTTGTCCGCAGGAAAAAACCGGAGATACTTCGCTTTGTTCGGACCTTTCGTCCGCTTTTTGCGGTCCATACGGATCATGCTACTATGAGCCGGACGGCGGGCACCAGCTTTACTGCATATGTAGCGACGGTTATCACCTTGACAACGGCGACAAATACAGCGGTTTCTGCGAAAGCGACGGGGATATCTGATTTCCACTCGCATTTTCAAAAAATATCATTATAATTCCGCAGTTTTTTTGATTCTTGGAGAAAACCATGAGAAAAATTATCTTTTTAATTCTTGTTTTTATGTTTTTTATTGCCTGCAACGAGGCGAAAAAAGAGGCTCCTGCCGCTGAAAAAGCTGATCCGGTAAAACCTGCGGAAACCGCGAAAACCGAGGATGAAATCGAAGTCAAAGGGCTTGAAAACGAGATCCTGGGCGAAGATTTCGACAAAGGAAAAAACATCCATGCGTTTGAAATGACTTCGATTAAAAGCGGCGAAAAGGTGAAATTCGGCGATTTCAAAGGAAAGAGGATCCTCGTCGATTTCTGGGCAAGCTGGTGCGAGCCGTGCATCGCGATGTTCCCCGAGCTCAACAAACTGAAAAAAGAGTATGAAGACGGAAAGCAGACGCTGAAGATCCTTTCGGTGAGCGTTGATCCGATGCCCGGGAAGATCAAAAAGATCATCGCGGACAAAAACGCGCAGTTCGATGTCCTGCAGGCTCCGGAATCGCTTGCTGAATCGGGCGTGATCATGCCTTACATGGTCCTTGCCGACGAAAACGGGAAGGTTATCGAGACGATTTCGGGTAAACACACCTACGAAGAGTTCGAAAAAATCATAAACAGCGGAAAATAACTTGTTTTCCGGTCGTTTTTGTGCGATTTATGCAGGCAGTTTGGCTGTTTTAACAATTTCAGATAGGAGAGAGACATGGTAAAAGTCGGTGACAACATCAAAGCTATTTCCCCTTACAAACCAGGTAAACCTATTTCGGAAGTCGAAAGGGAGCTCGGTCTTACTTCCGCTATCAAACTTGCGAGCAACGAAAACCCGACAGGCGTCAGCCCGAAAGTAAAAGAGGCTCTCATCAACGCTGTTTCGGAACTCAACTACTATCCGGACGGCAACGCATACTACCTCAAAAATGCGATCGTCGACTATCATAAAACCAAAGGCGAAGAGATAAAATTCGAAGAAGTTTTTGTCGGAAACGGCTCGAACGAAGTCATTGACATCGCGATCAGGACCCTCATCAAAGGCGATGAGGAAGTCGTTCTTTCGGAGCAGGGATTTGTCGCTTACGAACTCATTCTCAAGGCTGCCGACATCAAAATGAACCTTGTTCCGCAGACCAAAGACCACGTTGTCGATATCGACGGGCTCATCGCGGCTGTAACGCCAAAAACGAAGATGATCTGCCTTATCAACCCGAACAACCCGACCGGAACATACTACCCGAAGGCTCAGTTCGAAAAACTTCTCAAAGCTGTTCCGCAGGAAGTCATTCTCGTTGTTGACGAGGCTTACTTCGATTTCGCCGACGCTCCCGATTATCCGAACGGTTTCAACTACAGGAACGTTCACCCGAACATGATCATCTGCAGAACGCTTTCAAAGGCTTTCGGACTCAGCGGGATCAGGCTGGGTTACGCAGTTTCGACTCCTGAAATAGTTGACTACATGAACCGCGTCAGAGAACCTTTCAACACGAACCTGCTCGCTCAGGTTGCCGGAATCGCAGCTTTCAAGGATACCGATTACCTGAAAAACGCGATCAGAGTCAACAAGGAAGGGAGGGAATATCTCTACAAAGAATTTACGAGACTCGGCGTCGAATATCTTCCGACGCAGGGCAACTTTATGCTCTTCAAAGTAGGCGAAGCACAGACTTCCGGCCGCGACTGCTACGACTACCTGCTTCACAAAGGCGTCATCGTCCGTCCTGTCGCGAACTACGGTTTCCCGAACTGGCTCAGACTTTCGATCGGTCTCAAAGAGCAGAACGAGACTTTCATAAAGTATTTTGAGGAATTCCTTAAAACAGTCCGTTAGCAGCATAAAAACCTGATTCCAGGAGTTGTAATAACATAAAGTTGTTTTGCTAAATCTTATAGCAAAAATCTTGCCGTCATCTTTTTTGGCATTATAATTTTATGTTTTTTTGACGGGAGGCGTGATGAGTTCTTCGTTAAAGATACAGCAGCAGCAGAATCTGGTACTCAAGACCGATCTCAGAATGACAATGCAGATGCGTCAAAGCATAGAGATGCTGCTGAAAAACCAGTTTGAACTGCGTGAAATGATTCTAGAGGAAGTTTCCGAGAATCCGTTTCTGGAGATTGAAGACTGGGGTGACGATATTCCGGAAGAAGCAGCTGCGCCCCGCAGTGAAGATACGGAAGTGCCCGATCATAAGGCTACAGATGTTACTGTTCCACTTCAAATCAACGACAACTCTACAGATATGAGTTCGATACTTGCCGATTTCGACTGGGAGCAGATACGCGAGACTTCGTCGAATAATTTCGGAGAGACAAACCTCAAGAAATCGAACGATCTCCCTGATAATTTCAGTTTTGAAAACACTGTTCCGGCTGAGGAAAGTTTTGCCCAGACTCTGGACTTCCAGATTTCCGTTTCATCTTACTCAGAAGAATTGAAAGATGTAATGATATACATGGCTTACAATCTTGACAAAAGAGGATTCCTTGCCGACAGTGACGAAGATATAGCGCTTCAGATTGCAACTGACGCGGAAACTGTGGCAAAGGCTAGAAAAATACTTAAGAATTTCGAGCCATTGGGATGCGGATGCCGCAATTTTCCTGAGTATCTCAGATTTATCTTTATAGAACGCGACAAGATCGATATTCCTGAAGAATTTGTAAAGTCAGTCGAGCGACTTTTCAACGATGAATCGCTTCTTGAACTTTTGGTTAAGAAAAATTTTGACGCTCTCTGCGGAAGTCTCGGAATTACCCGGCAGGAACTGACTGATCTTCTGCTTTTCTTCAGAAGCGGTGTCGCGGCACCATATCCTGCATTCGGATATGAGCAGGAGCGGACAGAATATGTCAGAGCAGACCTTATGGTGTTTATGCGAGAAGGCGAGCCGGTGATCTATATCGATGACAAAATGCTGCCGACAGTCATTCTGAGAACCGAACTTTTTGAAGATAATCTTAAAAACGTCAAAAACCGTGAAGAAAAGCATTTTATCAGGGAAAAATATAAAAACGCAGAGTGGATAATCAAGTCGGTGAGCGACCGTAACCGCACGCTCTATCAGGTCGCGGCAAGCATTTTCTCTCACCAGAAGGCATTCCTTGAACACGGTGACAAATTCCTGAAACCGCTCACGCTGAAAGACGTTTCAGACGATATCGGCAGACACATCGCCACGGTTTCAAGGTTAACCAACGGCAAATATGCCCAGACTCCGCACGGGATTTTTGAACTCAAATACTTCTTTGTAAAGCAGGTGAACGACAACCTGACGACGAATAAGCGTCTTGAGCAGAAGATTACCGAGATAATCGAAGGTGAAAGCCATGAAAATCCTTACAGCGATGATGATATTGCCCATATTCTGAGCAAAGAGGGAATCGAAGTCGCACGCAGAACTGTCGCGAAATACCGCTCTAAAATGAATATTCCGCTCGCAAGAGAGCGCAAAAGAAACTACCAATTTGAAGTCGGGAACTGAAATGTGCAAGATAGCGAATTTTCTGAAAAAAGAATTTATTTCATGCCGCGCTGACATAAAAACGAAAGAGGAACTTTTCGAATATATCGCGGAAAACGCAAGTGAAAACGCCGGAATATCGAAGGATTCAGTGTTTAAAAGCCTGCTGGAACGTGAAACTTACGGTTCAACAGGTATAGGAAAAGGTGTGGCGGTTCCGCACTGCCGCATAAAAGGCTCGAAAAATGTAGTGATACAGTTGATTTCGCTGGCTGAACCGATGCCTTACGGAAGTAGCGACGGCGAGGATGTCCGTCTTGTTTTCTCGCTTATCGTGCCTGAGGGAAACAATCTGCTTTACCTCAAGCTTATAAGCCGTATTTCCATGCTTTGCAGTAATGAAAAAATGCGTGACAGCCTTGTTGCGGCGCCTGATCCCGAAACGATGATCAATTTGATTTCAAATTTATAGGAGGAAGTTATGGTTTTCAGAGTTGAAGTCGGTTTGAACGAAGAAGTAAAAGATGCCCAGGGACTCACTTGGAAAAGAAGAATTGAGACTGATCTAGGCATAAAAAATGTCACAGACGTTAAAGTACTTAAAGTTTATCTTATTGACTGTGAAAACGTTACGCCGCAGCAGGTAAGCGCTTTTGCTGCGGAAGTTCTTTCAGATCCTGTGACTGAAGTATTTGAAACGCGCGAAGTTCTTGCCGATAACTACTCTTTTGACTGGATTGTAGAAACCGGATACCTTCCCGGTGTTACCGACAACGAAGGAAAGACGGCTCTCTGGGGACTCAAAACTTTCCTCGGAAAAATCGGCGAGAACGATATGGTTTTTTCTGGCAGGAAATACTTGATCAGCGGAAATATCAGCGAGGAAGAAATCAAAAAAATCGCTTCGGACCTTCTTGCAAACGGCGTTATCCAGCGCTATTCGATAATCAGTTCGAAACAATGGAAAAAAGGGCAGAGAATCGGTGACGCTGTTCCGCGTGTTGTTGACAAAACGCAGCCTGTAGTCGAAAAAATGGCTCTCGATGTTTCGGACGAAGACCTGATGAAAATTTCGCGTTCCCGCGTTCTGGCGCTCAATATTGACGAGATGAAGGCAATACGTGACTACTTCAGACGCGAGGATGTCATCAAAAACAGAGTCGCTCAAGGAATGTCGGCGGAAGCTACTGACTGTGAAGTTGAAGTTTTTGCACAGACATGGAGCGAACACTGCAAACACAAAATTTTTGCGGCAGATATAAAATACGAAGACAAAATCGGCGAGAAAAATGAGGAAATACACTCGCTCTATAAATCGTGCATCAAAAAGACGACAACTGACATGCTTGACAGCAAACCGTGGATAAAATCGGTATTCGACGACAATGCCGGAATCGTCCAGATCGACGATGATACCCTTTTCGCGATGAAAGTCGAAACCCACAACTCTCCGAGCGCGCTTGATCCTTACGGCGGCGCACTCACGGGAATCGTCGGCGTAAACCGAGACATCATTGGCTGCGGAATGGGTGCGAAACCTATCCTCAATACAGATGTTTTCTGCTTCGCAAGTCCTTTCTTCCGCGGCGAAATCCCTGAAAAACTGCTTCACCCGGGAAGAATTTTCCGCGGTGTTCACAGAGGTGTCAAGGACGGCGGCAACGAAAGCGGAATTCCGGTTGTCAACGGATCTATTTACTTTGATAACCGCTATCTCGGCAAACCTCTCGTTTTCTGTGGAACAGGTGGTCTTATGCCGCTTGAACTCAACGGCAAACCTTCGTGGAAAAAAGAGGCTAAAGCCGGAGATCTCATCGTTATGTCAGGCGGAAGAGTCGGCAAGGACGGTATTCACGGCGCAACGTTCAGCAGTGAAGAGCTCCACGAGGGGAGCCCGGTAACGGCAGTCCAGATCGGTGACGCTATCGTTCAGAAAAGAATGCTTGACTTCATCCTTGAAGCACGTGACAAAGATCTTTTCAATGCAATCACTGACAACGGCGCGGGCGGACTCAGCTCGAGTGTCGGCGAAATGGCGCAGGATACAGGCGGTGCAAGGGTAAACCTTGAAAAAGTTCCGCTCAAATACCAGGGCTTGCAGCCGTGGGAAATCTTTATTTCTGAGGCACAGGAGCGCATGACGCTTTCTGTTCCGAAAGAAAAATACGAAGAACTCAAGAAAATCGCAGATATTCACGAAGTCGAAATCACGATTGTCGGCGAATATACGAATACCGGCTACCTTGAAATTTACTACAACGATATCCGTGCGGCATACCTTGAAATGGAGTTTTTGCACAAAGGAAATCCGAAATACAAACTCGAAGCTGTATGGAACTACCGCGAAAAACAGCCTGAAAAAGAGTTCATTCCGGCAGAAAAGAGTAACCTTAACCACATTCTGCTTGACATGATGGGCAGGGTAAACATCGCTTCGAAGGAAGACTGGGTGCGTCAGTATGACCACGAAGTTCAAGGTAGAAGTGCAGGCAAGCCATTCTGTGGTGTTGAACACGACGGTCCGAGCGATGCGGGTGTTCTCAGAGTTTCGCCGTTCAAAAAGAATGCGATTGTAGTTTCGCACGGCATAAAACCATCTTTCAGCGATATCGACTGCTTCCACATGACGGCAAGCGTTATTGATGAGGCTGTCAGAAACGCAGTCTGTGTCGGTGCAGACCCTGATTTTATGAGCGGTCTTGACAACTTCTGCTGGCCCGATCCGATCTATGATGAAGAAAAGAACAGTGACGGCAAGGCAAAACTGGCACAGCTCGTCCGTTCCAACAAAGCGCTTTACAAATACTGTACCGAATATTCGATTCCGCTCATCAGCGGTAAAGACAGCATGCACAATGACTACGGCAGCGGCAAAAACAAAATTTCCATTCCGCCGACACTCCTTTTCACCCTCATTTCGAAGATGGATGATGTCGAAAAGATGGTTTCGATGGATTTTAAACACGAAAATGACAGAATTTTCCTTATTGGCGAGACAAAGGACGAACTCGGCGGCAGCGAATACTACCTTTACCATGGTATAAAATACGAAGGCTTTGTTCCGAAAGTTGATTCAGCGAAGTTCATGAAGAACTACCGCGCTCTGCATCATGCTATGGAGCAGAAGCTTGTTGAAAGTGCTCACGACCTGTCTGACGGCGGTTTTGCAATAGCTGTCGCAGAATCTGCATTCTCAGGCGGTTTCGGAGCAAAAATCGACCTTAAAAAGATGCCGAAGAGCAGCGATGCGACAAGAAACGACACCTTGCTTTTCAGTGAATCCAACGGCAGAATACTCGTTTCTGTCAAACCTGAAAATGTCGAAGCGTTCAAAGCTGCTATGAAAGGCTGCGAATGTTCCGAAATAGGCGAAGTAACTTCAGGAACCTTCCTCAAAATCAACGGTCTTAAAGACGAAAGTGTTGTCGATCTCGATATCAATGAACTCAAAAAGAGCTGGAAAGGACTTATGAACAAGATGAAGTAATCACAAAATCCCGTTTCCCGCAAAAGAATAGCATCCGTTTCCTTTCGTAAAAATAATATGATCCAAAAGTTCGATTCCCATGAGAATTCCTATTTCACGCAGTTGTTTTGTCGCGAGTTTGTCTGCGTCAGAAGGTATCAGAGTGCCGGACGGATGATTGTGTGCCACGATTATCGAAGCAGCGCGATCGGTGCAGGCTACGGCGAAAACCTCTCTCGGATGGAGCGGCGCGTAGTTCAAAGTTCCGATGAATGTGAGGTGGACGTCAATCACCCGTCTCGAGCCGTCGAGAGTTATTGTCAGAAAATGTTCCTGCTTTTTGTCCGCGTAATCTTTGAGGAGTGGCAGCAAGTCTTCTGGAGTTCTTATGAGCGGCTTTTCGCTTTCTATGTAAAATCGTTTGGCGAGTTCGAATGCGGCTAAAATCTGGCAGGCTTTCGATGTGCCTACACCTGGAATTGCTGAAAGTTTGTTGATATCGAGAGCATCAAGTTTCTCGTTTTCGAGCATGGTTTCGAGCTCTTTTGCAATGCTCATCAGCGGGTGATCTTTGCCGCCACTGCTGAAAATAATAGCGATAAGTTCGCGGTTGCTTAATGCCTGTACTCCGCGCAAAACAAGTTTTTCACGCGGCTTATCGTTTTTATAAAGATCTTTTATCTGTTTCATAACACTCTCCGTTTTAATTTATATTTGAATAAATCGAAAGTCAAGGCTAAGTAATATTATTGTTGATAAAATTTTTGTAAAATTGTACTAACGTTCTTGCTTTCCGGCCTGAAATCAGTTAGAGAGCGCGCGGTTAAGGTTGTGCCGTTACGATGCGTGCCAAAAAAGGAGGAAAAATGGAGCTGAAATCGGTTATTTTCGATATGGACGGGACGCTTCTTGACACTCTTGACATCATCTCGAGGACAAACAACACTATTTTGCAAAAACACGGCTTCCCAACGCATAGTATTGAGGAATACAAATGTTTTGTCGGTGACGGAATGAGGATGTTGCTTCGGCGCGCACTTCCGAAAGAGGCTCCAGACGATGTGATTTCGCTTCTTCTGCCTGAAGTTTTAGACCTTTATCACGAAGAAGGTGTTGGAACAATTCCGCCGTTTGAAGGAATCAGGGAAATGCTTTCAGGGCTTGTTGAAAGAAGAATAAAGATTTCGATACTTACCAACAAAGAGCACAAATACGCGCTTCTCAATGCCGAAACCATTCTTGGCGAATTTCATTTTGATGCGATTCTTGGAGAACGTCCAGGAAAGCCGCTCAAACCTGCTCCTGACGGGATATTTGAAATATCCGAAATAACGAAAGTTCCGCTGTCTCAGACTATTTATGTCGGTGATATGAAGGCCGATGTCTTAACTGCGAAAAATGCGGGAATCACTTCTGTCGCATGCCTCTGGGGGTTCGGGAGGAAGGAAGAACTCCTTGCTCTGGGAGCCGATATTCTTATTTCTGAACCGCGCGAACTTTTGGAACTTGCCGATAAAAATCAACTAAAATAGGAAATTTTTTGTAAGCGGATATAATCTTCCGTTTTTTTGTGTTCAATAACCATTTTTGGAGGGAAAAATGAAGAAAATTATCAGTTCGCCGAATGCACCGGCCGCTATCGGTCCTTACAGCCAGGCAGTAGAGGCAAACGGCACGGTTTATGTTTCGGGTCAGCTTCCGGTAGATGTGAAAAGCGGAAAATTTGTTGAAGGCGGCATCAAAGAGCAGACCGAACAGTCGCTTAAAAATATCGGCGAAATACTCAAAGCTGCTGGTTGCGGCTATGAAAATGTCGTAAAGACTACGGTTCTTCTCAGTGATATGAACAATTTCAAGGATATGAACGAAATTTACGCGAAATTCTTCACTTCAGAATGCCCCGCAAGAGCCGCTTTTCAGGTTGTGAAACTGCCGCTCGGCGCAATGGTTGAGATCGAGTGTGTTGCAGTCAAATAGTGTGATTTGTGCATGAAAAAATTATTTTTATCCTTTTTCGCGCTTTTTATTTTGATTTCCTGTTCGACTCTGCCTCAAAAAACGGTGGACGAGAAGGGAAATTATTCGTGGAAGCCTGAAAAATTCGAGCTTAATCCTGAGAACAGAGCTTTTTCGGCGGAAGGTGCCGTCACGATGTGGATCGATGTTGAGCAGTTCAAAGGAAAATTTACCGGTGATTACCAGATTCTTTCGTCAAATCCCGAAAAATGGCGCATGATAATTACCGGACCTTTCAATATTTCGGTTGCAACTGTAATAATAAATGGCGAAACCGCGAATATTTTCCACGAAGGAGTATGGGACAGCGGCCCTTGGAACGAAATTTCGAAGCAGCTTTTCAATGCCTCTGTCGACGGTGACCTTTTTTCGGTTATGCTTGGCGGCAGATTCCGTTTCGAAGGTGAGTGCGCGGATATAGGAAACGGCGATAAATTGTGCCGCAAAAACGAGATCTACTATAAGATTTCACAAGGCAAAGTTGCCGAAATCGTGAGCGGCGACCTTTACATCGTTTCCGAAAAGAAAACCAGAATTCCTGCCGGAAGAGGACGCCACGGGAAGAATAAAACCAAAGCAGGAAATGCGGTTAAAAAGGCTCAACGCTGGATCGGAGTGAGCCGCGGGAAACCGGCTTTTATCTTTGAAAACAAATACTTGGATGCTTCCGCTGATCTTCCTGAATCTCTTTTCGAGGCTCCCAAGTCGGATGAGCCTGATATTTTCGACGAACTTTGATTTTTTACCGTTGTTATCGAAGAGAACGATTCGCCGCTATGTGTCGGTATATCGGGATATCAAAATAACGTTATAACGATCCTGTTTCTTGGCGGCGTCGAACATTTGACAACTTTTTCAAAGTGAATATTATTCCTTGTTTTTGGTTTGGTTGAGGTTCTATGGCATCGAAATTTCTCGATAAAATAGTTGGTTTCTTAAAAAAAGATGTCGGAGATATTTTTTCTGCGGAAACACTGAAAGATATCGGTCAGCTTGCGAATACCGACCTTTCTGATATTCTTGGCGATGCCAAGGCGACTAAGCTGATTTCGGAAATCGAGAAGAATCCAGACAAAGTTGAAAATTATATTCAGCTTGCTGAACTTTACCGCTACAAAAACAAGATTGATAAGGCTGTGGATGTCTATTTGGGTATGGCACAGCGCGAACTTGACGCGAAACGTCTTGATCTTGCGGCAAGTTATGTGCAGATGGGGCTCAATGTGGCACCCGATAATGGTCTTTTGAACAAATTCAGTGCAGATATAGACATTAGAAAAGGTAAATTTTCTGATGCTGCCGACAAATACCGTGCCGCAGTCAATTATTACATCAAAAAGGGCGACAGAATGACCGCAATTTATCTCCTTCACACGATCAAGGAGATGAACAAGGCTACGGTACGCGATCTTCTCAACCTTTCGAGCATTCTGATACGCGAAAACATGACCGACGAGGCCGAAAAAATATTGATGTCAATCAGAGAAAGCCACAAAAAAGGGGAAATCAGCAATGTCAGAGACCTTGAAGCTTGTCTGCTGATGCTCTACTCGATTAAAAAGGACGACGATGTCATTTTAGGTGAGCTTATTGAGGCGAGAATCGAGATGGGGCAGTATGAAAGTGTCATGGTTCTGCTTAAAAAACTTATTGCTAAGGATTCCGAAAATGTTAACTTTCTGAAGCGGCAGGCTTTTGTCTACAAACAGATGGGTGATATAAATAACTGCGTGAAAATATTCAAGGTTATTGCAAATATATATGCAAAGCAAAACAATCTTATTTACAGAAATATCTATTATCACAAAGTTCTGAAATATGCTCCCGATGATGTCGAAGCACTTTCCGTTCTGAGAATGGATGATCAGATCCGTGAAAAACTCGATAGTAAAATCGAAAACACCGATTCAAAAATCAAAATTTTCGACCATTTGGAATAAAACAGCCGTGTTTTGTTGAGGCATGACCGAAACATTTTTCAGAGTTTTGCTGTATTTAGAATGATGAATAAATATATTTAATAATTTCAAGATGTTATTGAAAAAAATTATTTTTTTTTGATTTTGAGTCAGAAAAATCGCTACTTCATGTAACTAAATAACTGTTATTAACTTCTTTTTTCGAGGTCTTTCCATGAAAAAATCAGTGCTTTCAACAGTTTTGATCGTGTTTGTTCTTTTTCTGATGTCATGCGGCGGAACTAACAGTAAAGCCGACAGCGAGAACGATCTCGCTGATTATGGTGACACAGCAGACTCAGGGTATTACGCCCCCGAAGGTGACGAATATGCCGACAGCGATGGAGGTTATTATGATTCCAGTGACACTGGCGACACAGGATATTACCCCGGGGAAGAGGGTGATTATACCGACACGGTTGACAGCGATTATTGGTCTGATGACGATCCCGAAGCAGGAGACGATATTGTCTCTCCGGAAGAACCTAAACAGGGTGAACTTGTCGAAAATGAATGGGTCGAGACTGCTGTAGAAAACACCTCGACATTTTCAATTGATGTCGATACTGCAAGCTACACTCTGATCAGAAATTACCTTATGACCTACAATCAGCTGCCGCCCAAAGACAGAGTCAGGATCGAAGAAATGGTCAACTATTTCGAATACGACTATCCGCAGCCTGAAGAAGGAAAGCCTTTCTCGGTAACGATGGAAATGGCCGATTCTCCGTGGAGAAGCGATACTAAACTCGTTATGTTCGGACTTCAGGGAAAACAGCTCGCGGCGAATGAGATCCCTGTACAGAATCTGGTTTTCCTTATCGACGTTTCAGGTTCGATGTACGGTGCTGACAGGCTCGGTCTCCTCAAAAAATCGTTCAAAAAGCTCGTCGAAAAGCTCAATGAAAATGACAAGGTCTCGATCGTAACCTATGCCGGCAGTGCAGGTGTCGTTCTTGATTCTGTAAGCGGTGACAAAAAGGAAACGATAATTTCGGCTATAGATAATCTCGAAGCCGGCGGTTCTACTGCAGGTGCGGAGGGAATCCAGACAGCATACGAACTTGCTGAAAAGAATTACAGCAAAGATGCGAACAACAGGATAATCCTTGCGACCGACGGTGATTTCAATGTCGGAATTTCTGATACCGACGAACTTGTTGCGTACATCGAAACCGAGAGAAACAAAGGTATTTATCTCACGATCCTCGGCTTTGGAATGGGCAACTATCAGGACGACAGAATGGAACAGCTTTCCAACGCAGGAAACGGAAACTATTTCTATATCGATAGCGAAAGAGAATCGGACAAGGTTTTCACGGTCAACCTTATGGGAACGATGTTCACGATCGCTAAAGACGTAAAACTTCAGGTCGTTTTCAACCCCGCGAAAATCGCAAAATACCGCCTTATCGGCTACGAAAACCGCGTTATGGCAAATGAAGACTTCAACGACGATACAAAAGACGCGGGAGAGATCGGCGCAGGTCACAGAGTTACGGCATTCTACGAAGTTTTCCTGGCAGAAGAGAAACCTGCTGAAAATCCGGAAACACCTGAAACACCTGAAACTCCGGAAACTCCCGAGACTGATCCTGAAGAAGGCGAAGAGCCGGCAGAACCCGCTCCTGATGAAGAAGAACCGGCAGTTGAACCTGCTGATGAATTCGGCGAAGATGACTTCATCATTCTCAAAATGCGCTACAAAGAGCCCGACGAAGATATCAGTAAGTATATGGACACCGTAATGACCTCAGCCAATATTCTTGCCGAAATGAGCCAGAATATGGGATTTGCTTCATCTGTTGCAGAGTTCGGAATGCTTCTCAGAGACTCGAAATTCAAAGCTGATTCAAGTTTCGATGCAGTTCTTACCCGCGCAAAGGCTAATATCGGCAAAGACACGCTCGGTTTCCGCGGCGAATTCCTTGAAATCGTCGAGAGAGCTAAAACTCTCAGCAAATAATTCATTTTATTCCCGAAATTTTCCTCAATACTTTTCCCTGTCATAAATTGAAAAAATAATCTTTTCTGCTAATATATTTGGTTTTTTAGCGGGCTGCTTGTTTTCCGTTTTCCGGGAAATTTGCAGGCTCTAATGCAAGTTATTTAATTTATTGAAATTTTGGAGGAAATCATGGCAGAATGGACGACGGCTGTTACTTCTATCAAACCGAACGAAATTTTGATCAGAGGCTATGCGATAGAAGATATTATGGAAAATCTGAGTTACGCGGAAACTGTTTATCTCATTTTGAAGGGCGAGCTTCCGACAAAAGAGGAAGGACGCGTTTTCCAGGCTGTGCTTGTTTCTTCCGTTGACCACGGCGTAACTCCTCCGAGCGCACTGGCTACTCTCAACGCAACTTCGACCGGTGCACCGCTCAACGGCGCGATCGCTTCGGGACTTCTTGCAATCAACGCTTTCCACGGCGGAGCGATAGAAAACACGATGAAAATGCTCAAGGCTGCCGCTGAATACTGCGGAAACGAACTTGACGAAGCGAAAGTAGAAGAATTCGTAAAGATGAAATTCGAGCAGAAATTCAGATTTCCGGGAATGGGCCACAGAGTCCACACCGAGGATCCGAGAAGCGTAAAACTTGCTGAAATCTGCTTCAAAAACCTGCCCGAAGAGAAACTTTTCTTCATCAAACTCGCAAAAATGATCGAAGCGAACATCTTCAAAGTAAAGGGAACGAAACTTCCGGTCAACGTCGACGGAATGATCGGCGCTGTCCTTCTCGCTCTTGAAATTCCCGCCGAGCTTGCTAACGGGATCTTCATGATTTCGAGAGTTCCCGGCCTCATGGCTCACTATGTCGAGGAAAAGACGACGCAGAAGCCGATGCGCAACATCGACCAGAAGGCTGCAATATACAACGGACACGAAAAGAGGAAAATCGGAGAATAGAATGGAAATCGACAAGAAATACGACCACCTGTCAATCGAGAAAAAATGGTACACTTTCTGGGAAGA
>DBYV01000026.1:0-207 GCA_002310995.1 bacterium UBP6_UBA1177
AACGCCGAGTTCTTTTACAAGTCTCGGAAGTTCGGTTTCGTCATAAAGAGGAATACCGTTCGGGTAAAGGTCTTCGCCTGCTAGTTCCTTCGGGTACTTTCTTCCGTCGATGTCGGGAATCTGAGTTGCGGTGAAAGCAACTACTTCGTACTCGGGATTGTGTCTGAAATAGGTGTTGAAATTGTGGAAATCTCTACCGGCAGCACC
>DBYV01000026.1:275-21980 GCA_002310995.1 bacterium UBP6_UBA1177
AGTCAACGGCGCGGAAAAATATCATACTAAAATCCTATGTCAAGCGTAAAAGAAAAAATTTAAGAGTGATTCTGCTTATAAGAATTTAATTTTCTTTCGAAAGGAAGTTCCAAAGACATGCAGCGATTGCAGCGCCGATGAGCGGAGCAACTATGAAAACCCAAAGAGCTGCGATAGGAGCTGTGTTACCTGCGATTGCAGCAACAACTGCCGGACCGAAGCTTCTAGCCGGGTTGACCGATGTTCCGGTAAGACCGATGCCAAGAATGTGGATAAGAACAAGCGTGAAGCCAATAACTACGCCTGCGAACGAGCCGTGGTTTCCTTTCTTCGAAGTTACGCCCAAAATCGTGAAAACAAAGAAGAATGTAAGGACGATTTCAACAATGAGACCTGCCGCAACGCTTCCGTTTACGCCTGCAAGGCCGTTCGTGCCGAATCCGCCGGTTTTATCAGCAACGCCGCCGAGGCTGAAAATAAGTGCAAGGAGTCCTGAGCCTGCAAGAGCACCGAGGCACTGCGAAATAACATAGCCGATAAAGTCTTTGACCGTCATTCCGCCGGTCATAAGAACGCCGAGCGAAACAGCCGGATTGATGTGGCAGCCGGAAATATTGCCTACGCAGTAAGCCATTCCGACAATCGTAAGACCAAATGCAAATGCAGTAAGAAGATAGCCGCAACCGTTTGCTGCATCACAGCCGACAAGCATTGCCGTACCGCAACCCAAAGTTACAAGTGCGCAGGTGCCGATAAATTCAGCGATGTAAGATTTCATAAGAATTCCTCCTAAAAATTAATAACTGCAAGATTCTGCAAAATCATTAAGTTCCTGTTCACATCTGTCCATTCCTTCTTCCGGCTCAGCACATTCCTGTGAATATCCGTTGTAGAAAAGATATGTGTCACCTTCTTCAGGATAGCAGACATAAATATTGAAATTTCCGCCTTCGCAGTGAGTGTAGAACGAGCACTCTTCGGGCTGGTCGTCACCGTAGTCGTCTTCCTCTCCGGAACTGTTGCCGCAGTAGTCTTCCGCCTCTTTGTAGCAGTCCATGCTGGTTGCGTAATCGCCTATATCGCCCTCTGTATAAGCACTCGACGGATCACAGTAAAATGTTTCCGAGCCGGCTTTGATCGAATAGAAAGGAGGAAAACCGCCGTCTTCCATGCTGTAGGTGTCGGGAATGCAGATTATGACTTCGGCACCAGTCGCTTCACATATCCATGTTTTGTGGTTGCCGCTTTCATCAAATTCTTCAGCCCATTCGGTTTCGGTTTTGCAGACAAGACCGTCTTCCTCTTCAGGCTCCGAGTCGTCAACTATGTCGCCGCAATATTTGTAATATTCCTCGTAACAAGACTGCATATTTTCTTCGTTGCACTCGAATTTCCTGTCTCCTACCTGATAGTAGAAGTTGTCATCACCTTTTGTCGAAGCACAGGCTTTAGATATTTCGCCGGTTTTCTCGCATTTACCCTGCTCTTCGCAGTAGTAACCGTCCTCGTATTCGCCGTCAATGTGTCCGCAGTACTGTTCCATTCCGAAAACACAGTCTTCGTTGTTTTCAGATTCGCATTTGAATTCCTTGCTTCCGACTTTTATCGAGTAAATGTCGGAATATGAGCCGTTGAAATCACCGTAAAGGCAGTAAACGAGCATCTCGCCTGTTTTCTGGCAGTAGATCGAACTGTCTTCCTTGTCATCGTAGTCGGCATCTTCTTTGTCACCGTAGAGAGTATCCCATTCTTTTATGGTTTTGCAGGTAACATCACCGGAATGCTGCTTTCCGTTGTCTTTAGAATCTTCCTTAACTTCGTCAACAACAACAAAAGTGTAGTTCGAGAAGTGACCTGTGGTCATCATGATGGGATCACCGGCAGCTGCGTTCATGATCGGGTCACCAGCAGCATTGGTCATAATCGGATCACCTGCCGAAGCAAGCATGATGGGATCACCGGCAGCAGCATTCATGATGGGATCTCCCGCAGCAGTTGTCAGATTGCCGTTGCTGATCATGATAGGATCTCCCGCTGCAGTCGTCATGATAGGATCGCCAGCTTCGTCGTATCCGCCGAACATCGCATAAGCTCCTTTTTCGCTGTAGCTCCATGTTCCGTCGCTTTTCATAACAGCAGCCGCAACTGTTTTGCCGTTTACAGCTTTTTCCGCATTGATTGTGATTACAACGGGTTTTTTGAATTTTGTGCCTGAAGGACCGAATTCGACAACATTCGAAGCAAGTGCGTTTTTGTTGTTGAAACCATTGGTTTTGTAAAGTTTTACCGAAATTTCGGTATCTTTGTCGAGTGCGCCTGCCGGAATTTTGATTTTTGCGGCACCGCCGTCAACTTCGATTTCACCGCCGTTCTCGGCTGAAACCGTCTGGGTTTTCTCTTCGATAACCTCTTTTTTCTCTGAACCTGAACCGCCGCAGCTTACGGCAAAAAATAGTGCCGAAACAAGCAGCGTTACCAAAATTTTTTTCATAACAACCTCCAATTATTGTTTGTTACCGCTTTTTTTGTTGATTTTCGTTTCCGCCTTCTCGAAAGCTTCCTGAATTTTCAAATACCCTGAAACTCCTTCAAGCAGTTCGACAGGCTCGTCTTTAATGAAAACGGCAATCGTAGGAACTGCCTTTATTTTGCACGGAACAATAATTTTTCCGTCTGTGTCCTGCGCAACGTTGAACGCCCCGACCCTTGCACGCCCTTTGAAATCGGTCGCAAACTTTGTCAGAGTCGAGTAAACCATGCTGCACGGCTGCGATTTTTCCACATAAAAATCGACAATTACCGGAACAGGCGAATTTTTGAGCGAAGGAAAGAAAGTTTCGTTTGAAAGCTCAACAGGATAAACCTTTTCATGCGGAAGCAAACTTTTTAAAACATCAAAAAAACTCATTTTTCCTCCGTATTTTCGGAAACCATAACAACTTTTCCGCCGCTCAGACGGTATCTGCTGCCGTCCGATTCATCAGTTGCTTCGCCGTTTCCGTCAAATTCAAGTTTATAACCGTTCTTAGAGACCCAGCCGTGTATTTTCGCCGGAACTCCGTAGACAAGAGCAAAATCGGGAACATCCCTGCTGACAAGGCTTCCGGCCCCTATCAATGAATATTTTCCAATGGTTGTACCACAGACAATTGTTGCGTTAGCTCCGACCGAACATCCTTTTTTCATCAGCGTTTTCTTAAATTCATGCTTGCGTTCGACAAAAGCGCGCGGATTGATAACATTCGTGAAAACCATCGACGGTCCCAAAAACACATCATCCTCGACTTCGACTCCGTCGTAAATCGAAATGTTGTTCTGCACTTTCACACCGTTACCAAGCGTAACATTCGCACCGATGACGCAGTTCTGTCCGATGTTGCATCTTTCACCAATTTTCGTGTTTTTGAGAATATGAGAAAAGCACCAGATTTTTGTCCCTTTTCCGATAATTACGCCATCATCGACAATCGCAGTATCATGAACAAAATAATCTTTTTCCATTATTTCCCCCAGTTTTTAAGGAACGGATGATATTCACCACGAAGCCCTATCGGTATAGCATTCCTGATATTGAAGGCAATCTCAACAGCAGTCCGCGCGTCTTCAAGTGAAAAACCTTCTCCGGCGAGTATTTTTTCGTAACTTTTTGTGTGGAGTTCTGTGAATCCTTCGCTGAATTCGAGCTCTTTTCCGTCAACGGTAATGGAACGGTAAGTACGCTTTCCGGCCTCTTTTACCGCTTTAGGCAGCATATTGTCGTTTATGCTGAGAAACCAGCGGACTCTTGCACGCTGGAACTGCATAAAACCTGCTGCCACATCCTTTTCCTGAACATGAAGAATATTTTTTTGAACATATCCGAAAATCCACTGGAGCATATCAAAGAAATGAATTCCGATGTTTGTTGCCATACCGCCTGACTTGGAAATATCACCTTTCCACGAAACATCATACCATCTGCCGCGGCTTGTGATGTATGTAAGATCAATATCGTAGATTTTGTCTTTAGGTCCTTCATCGATCCTTTTTTTCAGTTCGGCGATCGTCGGGTGAAGCCTGAGCTGAAGAATCGTGTTGACGTGGTGTCCTGTCTCGTTTTCAATGATTTTAAGGTTGTCAACAGTCCACGGATTGAGAACGAGAGGTTTCTCGCAAATCGCGTCGGCATCGTTTCTGAGAGCAATTCTGATATGTGCATCGTGCAGATAGTTCGGCGAAGTTATACTGACATAATCTATTTTCGTTTCGCGACGCCTAAGCTTGTCGAGATGGCGGTCAAAACGCTCGAATTCCGTAAAAAACTCCGCTTCCGGAAAATAAGAATCAATGATTCCAATACTATCGCACGGGTCCATTATTGCAATCAAGTTGTTGCCTGTATCTTTAATGGCACGCATATGTCTCGGCGCTATGTAGCCTGCCGCACCAATAAGAGCAAAATTCTTCATTTGTATCTCCATTCTTTGCAATCAACATAAAAAACGCGGTATTTTAGCAGGATTTTGAAAATTTGGAATAATTTTTAAAATTAAGCTGTTAAAACAGCGAGATGCGGCGTAAAAAACGAATTTTACGGCGAATATTTGCTTTATCGTCATAAAATCATATAATATTCGTCGTTTTTTTGTTTATTGTTTTTTTAATAACCCTTTAAAGGAGGATTTCTTGAAAAAATTATTGATTCTTGCTTCGGTTTTTGCCCTTTGCCTCAGCATGGCAGTTTCATGCGGCAACAAAGAGCCGGAAGCAAAAGAGAAAGTTAAACTTTCTTTCCACGTTATGAGTAAGTGCCCCTACGGTGTTCAGGTTATGAACGCTATCAAACCGACACTCGACAAACTTGGCAATGCCGTTGATTTCGAGCTTAACTATATCGGCTACGAAAAGGACGGCGGCTGGATGCCGATGCACGGAGAAACCGAGCGCAACGGCGACAAAATTTTCCTTTGCGCGAAGAAACACATGCCGAAAGATTACATGAACCTCATCGTCTGCATGAACAAAGAATCGAGAAAGATTCCTGAAAACTTCGAAAGCTGCGCGAAAGAACTCAACCTCAACGTCGCTAAAGTCAACGCATGCAAAGACGGCGACGAAGGCGAGCAGATTCTTCTCGAGAGCTACAAGTTCTCGAAATCAAAAGGCGCAAACGGTTCGCCCACAATTTTCCTTGCTGATCAGCCTTACAGAGGCGGAAGAACTTCCAACGACTTCCTCAGAGCTATCTGCAACGAATACAAAACCGCAAAACCCGAAGTCTGCAACTCGATTCCGGAACCGGCAAAAGTAAAAGTTACCGTTATTTCCGACAAAAGATGCAAAGACTGCAGACCGGAAGCTCTTGTAGGACAGCTTAAAGGAATGTTCCCGGGACTTGTTCCGGAAATCATCGACTATTCCGACGCTAAAGCTCAGGAACAGTACAAAAAATTTGCTGAAGCAGGTTTCAAAACCCTTCCTATCTTAGCTTTTGAAGAATCTGTTGAAAAAGAGGAAGAATACCAGAAAATCGCACGTTGGGCTGTAAAAGCCGGTGGTGCAATCCTTCTCAGAGTCGGTGCAAAATTCGACCCGACCAAAGAAATCTGCGACAACGGTATCGACGATACAAACAACGGCAAAGTTGACTGTGCTGACGATGACTGCAAAGAAGAAATGATCTGCAGAAAAGAAATGCCGGCAAGAGTTGACCTTTTCGTTATGAGCCAGTGCCCCTACGGCGTTATGGCTTTGAACGCAATGAAAGAAGTTTTCGAAGCTTTCAAAGACGACAAACTTGATTTCCATGTAAACTACATTGCAAACGAAACCGAACCCGGAAAATTCCAGGCACTTCACGGCCAGGGCGAAGTTGACGAAAACATCCGTGAACTTTGCGCAATCAAACACTATCCGAAAGATTACATGAACTACATCTGGTGCCGCAACGAAAACATCAGAGGAACCGACTGGCAGAAATGTGCAACCGGCAAAATCAAAGCTGACGTTATCGAAAAATGCTTCAATGGCGGCGAAGGTGTCAAACTTCACAGCGAAAACATCAAAATCGGAAACGCTATCGGCATTGGCGGAAGCCCGACATGGCTCATCAACAACAAATATCAGGGCGGCGGTGTTGCTGCAAACGATATTCAGAGACAGATCTGTGCACACAACCAGAACCTCAAAGGCTGTGCAGCTGACAAAGCTATCAAAGCCGGTGACAAACCCGCTCCTCAGGGCGGCTGCGGCGAATAATTTCCACTGACACGCCGCCCGTGTGGCGGCGTTTCGTTATTATCGATTAAGTTCAGTCAATCGTAACGGCGTAACGTCGTCACGACGTAACGTCAATGGTTTTATTTCTTCCAGAAAGCTCTCGTGAAAATCACCATGACAGTAAAAATTTCAAGTCGGCCGATTATCATTCCGGCAGAGAAAACCCACTTTACCCAATCCTTAAAGAAGTGATAGTTTTCAACAGGACCGATTCTGCCGAAACCGGGGCCGATATTGCCGACAGTTGAAAGCGCAGCCGTGAATGAGGTCAGAACGCTTACTCCGGAAAGAGCGCAGAGACATGCTGTGGTAAGAACACTGACCGCATAAAGGAAAACAAAAGCCGAAATCGAATATATCATATCCTTTTTCACTACGTTGCCATCGATGAAAATCGTCATTATGGCTTTTGGATGAACAAGATATTTGAGTTCGTTTATGGCGAGTTTCATAAGCGTGACTATGCGTATAAGCTTGACACCGCCGCTGGTAGAACCGCTGCAAGCACCTGAAAACATTAAGAGAAAAATAATATACTGAGCAAAAGACGGCCACTGTTTGTAATCGGCTGTTGCAAAACCTGTCGTCGTGAGAATCGAAACCACCTGAAACATCGCCTGGCGAATTGAACCGTGCAGAGAATAGAGTTTGTGGTAAAAAAGATCACTCGCTACAAACAGTGAAGCTGCCGCAATAACTGCAAGATAAACCTTGAGTTCTGTATTTTTGAAAATCTGTTTTGCCCTTCCGGTTATGATTTTATAGTGCAGGGTGAAACTCATTCCCGAAAGAATCATGAAAACTATGACTATCCACTCGATGAAAGCGGATTTATATGCGCCGACAGAGGCATTTCTCGGTGAAAATCCCCCTGTTGCGATTGTCGCAAAGGCGTGGTTAAAAGCATCGAAGTACGGCATTCCGGCAAAATTGAGAAGCATAGCTTCGACAACTGTCAGTCCTACATAAATTCCCCAGAGTGTTTTCGCCGTTTCACTTATTCTGGGCGAAATTTTATCAACTGTGGGGCCGGGAGCTTCGGCTTTAAGGAGTTGCAGACCTCCGACACCGAGGAGCGGCAGGACTGCGACGGCGAGAACGATGATTCCCATACCGCCCAGCCAGTGAGTGAGGCTCCGCCAGAAAAGCATCGACTTCGGCAACACCTCGATATCTGTCAGAATCGTAGCTCCGGTCGTCGAAAATCCCGAAACAGTCTCAAAAAGAGCCTCCGAAAAATTCGGAATTGCACCGGAAATATAAAAAGGAAGCGCCGAAATGAATGAAATCGACACCCAGCACAGGACAACCAGAACAAAACTTTCCCTGACTGCGATTCTGTGTATCTGCCAATGCCTTAAAAAATAAAAGGAAACAGCGCATACAACAACTGTAGAAACCATTACGCTGAAGAATGATTTCAAAGCAGCAGGTTCATCGTAGTATGCCGCAACCAGAATAGGAAGAGTCATGCAAATTGAGACAAAAAACAGTATTATAATTAGTGGCTTAAGTATTGTGTTAAAATTCATATGTCTGAAAAAATCATCTCGACTTTAGGAACATTCTGTTTTTTCATAATTATGATTACGCTGTCACCGGCCCTAAGCTCGAAATCGCCATTCGGGATCGAAATCTCTTTGTTTCTGGTTATTGCGGCAATAATCGAATTTTCCGGCATGTAGAGTTCTTTTATCTTTTTTCCGCAGGCATTGCATTCGGACGAAACAAGCAGTTCTACTGCCTCTGCCTCTCCGTCGAAAAGGGTGTGCAGTGTGATTACCCTGCCGCGTCTGATATATTTTAAAATCGCGTCAACAGTGCTTCGTTTCGGGCTCACCGTGGCATCCACACCAAGTTTTTGAGCAATAGAAATGTAACTTTCCTTGCTGACCGAAGCTACAGCCCTTTCAACACCGATGCTTTTCG
The DNA here is from genome assembly GCA_002310995.1 of bacterium UBP6_UBA1177. Taxonomy (GTDB): domain Bacteria; phylum UBP6; class UBA1177; order UBA1177; family UBA1177; genus UBA1177. Next base: position 8,463 of record DBYV01000026.1, read on the forward strand.
CGTAAAGCGCCGAAAGAACATTGAGTTCCTGATTTTCAGTGACTGTGATTATAAGGTCAACTTCGTTCAGGCGCTCCTCTTCAAAAATCGATTCGTTCCTGACGTCGCCGTTGATCACTAGGACATTCGGATATCTCCTCGATATTTCCTTTGCCTCTTCGTAGTCTTCCGAAAGAAGCTTCAGGTTTATCGGCATCGTCGAAAGGGTTCTGAGAAGATTTTTCGCGATTTTAGTCGTACCGACGATAAGAGCCGTCTCGATTTTTTTTATTTTTTTACCGGTTCTGGCAAAAATGTAATCCATAATTTTCTCATCGGCGACAATATAAATTTCGTCACCTTCGCGGACAACCGTGTTTCCTGAAGGAATAAGAACCGATTCGCCGCGTTTTATCAAAGCAATAAGGAATGATTTATTGATATCTTTCCTGATTTTTATCAGGTTTTTGTTTCTGAATGCCGAATTTCTGTCAACAATTTCGTTTCTTACAGTTATACTGCTTCCCTCGAAAGCAAGAACGTCGCTGAGCGCACCCTGCTTTACAACTTCAGTTATATGGTTCGCTGCCGCCATTTCGGGTGAAATGATATAGTCCGCACCCAAAAACGGATTGCCCTGAAACTCAGCATGGGAATAGTCAAGGTTGCTGACGCGCGCTATTTTTTTTAGTTTCAGCATCGAGCCGTCAGCGGAAGACGATGCTGCTATCGAACATGCTATGAGGTTGGTCTCGTCCTTGTTTGTAGCCGCAATGAAGTAGTCACCGTCGGAAAGGTCAAGCTCCTGCATAGTCTGGCTGCGGTTGATTTCCTTGTTTAAAACCATACAGTCGAGGTTGCTTTCGAGAAATTTCGCACGAATCGGATCGCGCTCTATAACAACAACGTCTTTTCCTTCTTTGACCAGATGTCTGGCAATATCGTAACCTACTGCTCCGGCTCCGGCAACGACAAATTTCATTAAAACTCCAAGAACATTGAAAAAAACCGCCAATATTACGATTTAAAGGCGAATTGTCAAATTTTGGTTCGGCGTATATTTTCCTTTTAATATAATTCATTAGTGATAATATATGCAGGTCTGTTGAGTTTTTTAGCATTTCGGAGGAGATTGGCATGATTGATGACTATAGGATTGAGATACGTAGGAATCATCGGAATGTTGTTTTGCTCTGTATTGCTTCCGTTCTGATAAATATCGTTTTTGCGCGTCTGGCACAGTTTTTATCCCAGCATTCGGGTATGCAGCTTTGGTTCGACACTATCGGGACCATTCTCGCAGCAGCACTTGGCGGTTACCTTCCCGGCATCTTTGTTGGTTTAGTAACAAATTTCATGAAAGGTTTTATGGATTTTGCATCGATATACTACTCCGCCATGAACGTCCTGATTGCCGCGACTTCTGCCCTGCTCGCGAATCACGGCTTTTTGACGAAAAAGTGGAAAATTCCGTTTTTCATACTTGTCATGGCTTTTATCGGCGGCGTGATCGGCGGAATCCTTCCAAGTATCGTAAACTCCATTCCGTCCGCCGGTTTTCTGCATGATCTCTTGTGGGATCTGGCAGATAAAACTATTTCGGTAATCATTGTAATCGCGATTATCAGGGCTATTCCCGAGAAAACCAGGGAGACACTTCACTTCAACGGCTGGAAGCAGACGCCGCTGACAAAAAACGATCTGGAGGAGATCAAGAAGACAATTCAGTGCCGCTCCGTTTTTTTAAGATCAAAAATAATTTTTATTCTGGCGGCATCGCTTGTCACCTTGGCCGTAACGGCGTCGACAATCAGCTTTATACTTTATCGCAATGCACTTCTCTCTGAATATTCCGAATTCGCCCGAGAGGTTACTGTTGCAGTCTCCGAAGTCCTTGATCACGAAAAAATCGACGAATACATCTCAAGCAAAAATACGGATCAGCCTTATCTTGAAGTAATGCACAAACTTGAAGATATAAAGAGCACTTCTCCGACCGTAAAATTCATCTACATCTACAAGATAGAAGAGGACGGAGGGCATGTGGTCTTCGACCTTCATTCCAACAACGAGGCCGACTCAGTTCCCGGGAAACTGGTAAAACTCGACTCCGCTTTCGAGCCGTATCTCCAGACGCTCAGGGAGGGAGGCGAAATCGAACCGGTCATTTCCGACAGCTCTTTTGGGGAACTCCTTTCGGTCTACACTCCAGTAAAAAATTCCGCAGGAAAGACTGTCAGCTACATCGGCGCGGACATTCCGATGTCAATGATTGTCGGAAAGGAGCTGAACTTCCTGACCCAGATGGTATTCCTCTTTCTGGGCTTTGTGATCCTGATAATCGCTATTGTTGTCTGGTTCGTCGATTACAACGTAGTTTTCCCGATCAACTCCATGACGATGCGGACAAGCGAGTTTGCCTACAGCGGTAACAATGCACTCGGCGAAAACGTTGAGAAGATCCGGAAACTTGACATCCACACCGGAGATGAAGTGGAAAATCTGTACAAGGCCTTCACAAAGATGACCGAAGACACGATGGGTTATGTCGATAAGATCGTTAGATCGGCAGAGCACATAGCGCAGATAAACAGCACTTTCGGAAAGGTCGTTTCACCGCAGGTCAGGGATTTTCTGCTTTCTGATAACCCCGATCTCGGCGGAGAAGATCTCGATGTCACAGTCATGTTCTGCGATATCCGAGGATTTACCACTCTTTCCGAAAAGCTTGAACCCAAGGAGATAGTTCTTCTTCTGAACCGCTATTTCACCCGTCTGGAGAAACCGATCGTCGAAAACAACGGAATAATAAACAAGTATATCGGAGATGCGATAATGGCAGTTTTCGGTGTTCCGCTCAAATCGGAAACACATGCCTACGACGCATGGAAAGCCGCTCAGGGAATGAGAGAACAGCTTGCAGCTCTTAATGAAGAGCTGAAAAGCGAAGGTCAGCCGGAGATCCGCTTCGGAATAGGTCTTTGTTCAGGGCAGGTGCTTGCCGGGAATATCGGAACGTCAAACCGGCTTGAATACACCGTTATCGGCGATACCGTAAACACTGCGAGCCGGATTGAGAGCCTCTGCAAAACTTACAAGACCGATCTTCTCATTTCGGAACAGACGAAGGAACTTCTTCCTGACGATGTGCCGCTGACATTCGTCGCAGAATCGGAAATCCGCGGCAAACAACAGCGTATCAAACTTTATTCATAGAAATTGTCTGATTTTCAGAGAAAGAGTTTCTGCGGGTCATCGCAGTGACAGTTCGCAAGACACGAAGTTATAAAATAATATATTTCACCGCAACGGAACACCGAAGGTTCGTTCTCCGGATAGCAGCCGCATTCGTTATTGACAATGTCGGCATCTTCATCGGAATCTGGAAGTTCAGAATCATTATCATCAATCATTTCGATATCTTGATCGCTATCTTCGGCATCATCATCGTCTTCAGTTTCATCGTTGTTATCATCATTTTCTTCATGATTGCAGAGTCCTTCCTTGTAAGAAGTACATATTTTGTTGCCAGAATTGATGGCGTAGCAGTGAGCAAAGCACAAGTTAAAAACTGAAATCACGCCGTTGCAGCATATAGGCTCGTAATCCAGTTCATCTCCGCAATCGCAGTCCGCATTCGAAAACTCCTCGGGGAACGGATTACTTTCCGGAAAATGGCTGCCGGAATCTGGCAAAGTATCGCCTGGATCAGGATAACCACTGTCAGTGCAATCCGCACTATCAGCTGTATCAGCTGTATCGACGGTATCAGTTGTATCTGAGTCACCGCTATCCCAGCCTGTATTTCCCCAATCCTCACCCTCTGGAGCAGTATCAGTATTGTTATCTTCGTAGGCACCGGAATCAGCAGAATCTTCGTTCCAGTCGTCGTAGTTGGCATCACTTCCTGTATCGCTTCTGTCTTCAGACATTTCATCAGGCAGTCCTTCGGTATAGTCATCACTAGCTGATTTATCTCCAAGATTAACGAAGTGATCACACGAAAAAATGAAAAGCGCGGCTAAAATAACAAGGAGAAATCTATTATTCACCAATCATCTCCCTGATTTCACGGCTGCGGAAACTTCTAGGGAATTCCCTGAGGTAATCATGGCAGAGCGGCACTGCCTTATTGCCTGATTTCTTATGTGAAATGCAGCCCTTTATCATAATTTCTTCTTTATATACACGGCTTTCACGCATAACATTGCCGTATTTTTTAACCAAATTTGCAATTTCACCCCAATCCTTCTTCGACTCGTGGATCGAAACAAGTTCGAAAAGAGCTTTATCGGGCTCTTTACCTTTCTCGATCTCCATTGTGAAGAGCTGCTGTGCCGCTCCGATTTTTCCTGCCGAAAGAGCTTCTCTTCCCTGGAACAGGAACGATTTACCAGGAGTCAGCGCAAAATCCTGTTTTTTAGGATTGTTTCTCATCTTTTTTCCATGGGTTGCTATAGCATTGTGCTGTTCTTTGTGATTTGTATATTCAAACGTCCGGTTCATGTCTTTGGAAAGCTGAGTCGCCGCACCGTTTGACTTCTCGATTATCTCGACAAGACCGCTGAAAACCTCGGCTGTAAGCTTTCCGTCGGAATAGTCGAGCGTAAACGATGTTCCGAGAACTCTGACAAGGAATTTTCCATCGACATCGATTCTGAAATCGTTGCCGGTAACGACATCGAACTTCGCTTTTCCGCTTTTCATCGTAACATCGGTATCGCTCACCTTATCAAGATAAGTTTTTGATATTACTGAAATCGTCGCCTTGGCAAGTTTGACTTCGGCACCGCTTTCCCTTTCACCTGACGCATAATCTTCTCTGGTTTCAGGAACAGCTTCAGCGCCAGCCGCTACAGCAACTTCGGCCTCTTTTTCATTGCTGTCAACATAATCAGCTTTCTGGAAAAGCATAATTCCGACAAAAAGCGCTACTCCCAAAGAAAATGCGAAAAGCGGTTTAAACGCAAACGCAATTGATTTTGTATAAGTCCTAATCTGTAGCAGCAAAGCCTCGTCGGATTCGTCCTGAGGAAGATTTGCAAACGATTTCGCAGCAATTTCAGCAACTTTAACGCTGTCAGCTTCAGGAACAAATTCTTTAGCTTCGGCAAAAATATCTTTCGTTCCGCGGCAGCAGCTTATCATTGAAGAACACTCTTTGCATTCGGCAATGTGTTTTTCCGTTTCAGGAAGCAGCACATATCTGCCGTCGGCAACAGCGATTGCTTCTTCGATTGTTATGTGTTTTTCAGATACCATAAAAACAAAACCTCTACATACTTCCGTTCAATATTTCATAAAGCTCCTTTTTAGCCTGATTTATCCTCGACCAGACTGTTTGGAGCGGTTGTTTCAATATCTCGGCTATTTCCTTCAGAGAGACTCCGTCGACTTCATAAAGAGTCAGGACAAAACGCTTGTCAGGCGATATTTTTTTCATCGCGCCGTTCAGCATTTCAGCCCTTTCACTCTTTATCATAGCAGATTCGCTTCCCGTCGATTTGTCTCCGATCTGAAGGAAAAATTCCGGATCTTCGGTGGTTTCATCTCTATTCAGGTGCTTCTGGATATATCTGTAGGTCGTGTTTACGGCTATTCTGTAGAGAAAAGTCGAAAACAACGAATCTCGCCTGTAAGTTTTTATCGCTTTCGCCATTTCGGTAAAAACTTCCTGCACAACATCCTCCGCATCGGCACTTTTGCCGATTATCCTGTAAACTGTGGCGGAAACTCTTCCGTAATAACGCGTCACGAGTTCCGTCCACGCCCTCTGGTTTTTCTCCAGTAGTGCAAGGTCGACAAGAACACTGTCTTCCAACTCTGCAAAGTTCCCGCTTCCTTTCACCACAACAAAACCCTCGTATTTAGTTACATGAAACCCGCATTTTTATTGAAAAAAAATGAAAAAATTTCAAAAAAAAGCGAGCTGACGAAAAAATATCAATAAAATCAATCATTTTTATTTTTTAAAAAAGTTAAGGAAAATAGGAAAAAAGCAGCAAAAAAGACTACCAGATCAGCAGTAAACAGATTTCCAGTCACAAAACCGGCCGCAATAATAGTTCCAGTCATGATTATTGCAGTCGTAATCCTCGTCACCATCTTCGACACGAATCTACGCTCCGAATTGTTCAGAATAAGCATAATTCTGTGCTGGATTGTGCCATTTTCGAGCTTTTCAGTGATGTTTGTCACTGTACCGGGCAGAGTGTGAACCGTATCGACAATCTTTTCAATCGCGCTTGTCGCCTCCTGTGCAATATTTTCGGGGGTGAACTTCTGGAGGATAATCTCTTTCGAAAGTTTTCCAGCAACTGTCATAAGCTCAAAATCGGGATCAAGTTTTCTGCAAAGTCCTTCAATCATTGAGAAACTTCTTATAAGCTGTGTCAGTTCACGCGGTACTTTGAGCTTATATTTGAAAATTACGCCCGAAATTTTTCCTACAACTTCCGCAGTATTTATCTCAGATAAATTATCGGGTAAATTCTCGAAAATATTGCGCAAATCACGCACAAAAAGCTCTTTGTCCGCAATTTCACCGTTCTCGCTGAGTTCAAGACATATTCTCGCTGTCTTCTCCCAATCCTTAGCGACAAAAGCGATAAAAAGATCGGCCAGTTTATTACGCATGAACTTATCGACATATCCGCACATTCCGGTGTCTATAATCGATATTCCATTGTTTTCATTAAAGAAAATATTACCTTCATGCAGATCAGCATGGAAAAATCCGTCGTTCAATATCATCTTCATCAGAACTTCGGCGCCGCGCTCCGCAATCACTTTTCTGTCAAAAAGTTCACTGTTTTCGGGTTTTATAACATCGTCGAGCTTAAGCGCGAAAATGCGCTCCATTACAAGCATTTTGTTCGTACAGTAGTCGCTGTGCATTTTCGGGAATTTGAGCCAGCTCCACTTCGGCGAGCTGAAATTTTTGATGAATTTTTCATTGTTCGATTTCTCAAGAAGAAGGTCGAGTTCCATGTTCATTGTCTGGAAGAACTCTTCCGCAATCGCCTCAAAATCTATGGTTTTTGCATATGAACTCTTGTTGATATAGTGCGCCAGCGTAAAAATAAGCGCCATATCGTCACGAATCGTTTCGGTGATGCCGGGTTTTCTCACTTTGACGACAACTTTTTCGCCCGTTTCCTTCAAAGTCGCGCCGTACACCTGAGAAATTGAAGCCGAAGCAATCGGTTTTTCATCAAATTCCGAAAAAATATCACCTATTTCGGCGCAGAGTTCCCCTTCGATTATCGGTTTCATCTGAGAAAAATCAATGGGTTTCACATCGTCGGTGAGTTTTTTGAACTCTTCTGCCATCGAAGCAGGAATAATATCGCGTCTGAGCGACATCATCTGTCCGAGTTTTATGAAAGTCGTGCCAAGTTCCTCAAAAGCTTCCCTGATGTTTTTTTCAAGTCTCGCATCGCCGGTATCTTCCGCGGGTTTTGCGATTCCGAACTTCTTGAAGAGAGCCTGAGGAAGGTATTTTCCGAGTCCGTGTTTTCCGAGAACGGAGATAATTTCCTTAATTCTTTTCAGTTTGTTGAGATCCATTTTTTACCTTATTGTAGATAAGTTCTCACAAAAATTTTGTCGCGTTTCGTGATACGCCGCATTTCCATCGCCATTCTTTCAAGCTGCTCCATTGAATAGCTTTCAGACGCCTTCGCCTCAGCTGAATAAGCGTTGTCGCAGATGAAACGCTGAAGATAATAAACAGCATTCTCAGGAATAAAATCAGCCATTTTGCAAAGCCGCTCGTAACTTTCAACAAGTTTCGGATACATCGTCGTGCGGTATTCGACTTTCGCGTTCGTCTGCTTTTCCAGAAGCTCTTTCGTGGCTAAAAGTTTCTGTTCGACCTCTTTTTTCGGCAATTTGCAGCCAAGTTCGCCGTAAAGGTCGGGAGTCGTTTTTATGTCAATCGCGATATACGAAAGATATGGAAGGATTTTTTCAATAAATTCAGGCTTTAGTCCGTTTGAATCGATCTTCACGTCAATACCGAAACGCTCTTTTATCTCTTTCACAAGGTCGATAAGCTCCTCGTAAAGCGAAGTCTCTCCGCCCGAAAACGAAACGCCGTCAATGAATTTCAGCCTTTTCTGAATATCGGAAATTATATAGTCCCTTGAAAGCCATTTTTCCTGCGGCGGAACCTCGAAAAGTGACGAGTTGTGGCAGTACGGACAGCGCAGATTGCAGCCCGAAAAGAAAAAAAGAGTCGCAATTTTTTCCGGGAAATCGACTAACGAAGTCTGGACATGACCGGTGATCGGAAGCATTTTCTACTCCAAATTACTTATCGCAAATATCTAATAGCACTAAGCTTTTCTGTTTAGCAGATGATAGTCTCTCTGAGCTGTCGGATAGATTATCATGTCTGAAACATTAACGTGCGGAGGTCTTGTTACGACATAAACGACCGCATCGGCTATATCTTCGGCGTGGAGCGGCTCATAACCTTCGTAAACTTTGTCGGAGCGGATCTTATCGCCTTCGAATCTGACCATGCTGAACTCTGTTTCGACTGCACCGGGATCAATTGTCGTGACACGCAGCGAAGTTTTGAGGAGATCTTTTCTGAGGCCGTTCGTTATCGCGTTGACTGCGTGTTTTGTAGCGCAGTAGACCGTGCCGCCGGGGTATGTTCCGCGTCCTGCGGTCGAACCGATGTTCACGATGTGGCCTTTGTCGCGCTTGACCATTCCGGGAAGAACAGCTTTCGTGACGTAAAGCAGACCTTTGACGTTAGTATCGATCATCTGTTCCCAGTCGGAGATTTTGTTGTCATAAAGCGGCGTCATATCTTTCGCAAGGCCGGCGTTATTGACTAAAATCTCAATATTTTTGAATGCTTTAGGAAGTTTAGCGAAAAATTTTTCGACATCTTTCTGATTTCTGACATCGAGAACTCCGCCGAAGCATTTGATTCCGTATTTTTCAGTCAGATACTCCGCAAAATCTTTGATTTTATCCTCTCTTCTCGCCGAAATTACAAGGTTGCAGCCTGCTTCCGCCAGAGCTTCGGCAGTCGCCGCGCCGATTCCCGAACTTGCACCGGTTACGCACGCGATTTTTCCAGAAATATCGAACATTTTCCACCTCGAAAAAGTTTATAAACAACAAAAACGCGGCAATTATACTCAAAATTTCAGAAATTTCGACAGAAAAAATGAAGAAATTTCAGGATTTTATTTCGCATACACAAAATTGCACGCCTTAATTTTCAGTCACATCTTTTTTGTATTCTTTGAGGGCTTCGGTAACAACAGAATCCAAATCTGCATATTTCTTGAGGAAGGCGGGGTTAAAATCGGCATTCATTCCCAGAAGGTCATAAATTACCAGCACTTGTCCGTCAGTGTCTTTGCCAGCTCCTATTCCTATGGTCGGAATTTTTACAGTTTTAGTGATTTCTGCCGCCAGAGTTTCGGGAATTCCTTCAAGAACAATCATATCGGCACCGGCCTTTTCAACTGCAAGAGCGGAATCCATAATAAACCGGCATTCTTCCTCACTTTTGCCGCGTTTTGCGAAACCTCCGAATTTGTGAACATACTGCGGAGTCAGACCGACATGGGCAACAACAGGAATACCGAAAGAGACAAGTTTCGAAATTAAAGGACAAACTTCGCTGCCACCTTCGACTTTAACAGCCTCGGCTCCTGCTTTTATGAGCGCAACAGCGTTTTTAACTCCGGTTTCAACAGAATCCTGATAACTTCCGAACGGCATATCGGCGATTAAAAAAGGATTCGCAGCCCCTTTTTTTACAGCTTTGACATGATATGCAACATCTTCCGCAGAAACTTTCAGCGTATTCTCTTCGCCGCCGATAACCATTCCGAGACTGTCACCGACAAGAATCGAATCAATCCCTGCCTTTTCGACAAGACGCGCAAAAGAAGCGTCATAGCATGTGACCATCGATATTTTTTCAGTTCCTTTCTTGCTTTTGAGTTTTGGAAGAGTGACTTTCATCATTTTTTTCTCCCGATTTCATCGTTAATTTTCAGAATTGTCTCCCAATCAAGTTCCTCGGCGCGCTTCGAAGCGATTCCGAATTTATCCAAAACAACTGTATTTATTGAATTTATTTTAAAAACATTCTGCAGAGTCTTTCGCCTGTTCGAAAACAGAATCCGCACCGTGTCGGCAAAAGCGGAAAGCTCGTTTTTAGCAAAATCATGCCTTTCGAAAGTAACTTTCAGAACCGCACTTTCGACTTTCGGAGCGGGATAAAAATCCTCCGCGTGAACCGTAAATTCATATTCCGCATGTCCGAGAAGTCTGATTAAAGCGGCAACAGGCCCGAAATCGCGTGTTCCCGGCAACGCTGCGAATTTCTGCGCAACTTCTTTCTGCAGAAGAAAAACCGCGCCGTCAAGGTACCGACTTTCAAAACAGGTGTTCATCATGATGAGAGAACTTACCTGATAAGGCAGATTGCCAAAAACAAAACCTCTATTGTCTTGATAATATTCAGAAAAATCGATTTTAGAACCGTCTTTACACACAATGTCAGCTTTGTCCGAAAAACGGCTTTCGAGAATTTTCAGCATATTTTCGTCAAGATCGACAACTGTGAAAGGATTAAGCCCTTTATTGACCGCTTTTTCGGTGAGCGAACCTAAACCGCCGCCGATTTCAACATAAAAACCTTTGCCTTGAGGTACAAGATCAATGATTCTCAACAGAACATCGTCATTAAACAAAAAATTCTGCGAAAACTTCCTGTCGGCATGAAGCCCCGATTTTGCAAGATATTTTTTGATTTCAGCCAAATTCAAAGCGACACCTGCAAATAAAAATGGCTGCCCGAAAGCAGCCATAAAAGATCAAAACAAAAGTGGCAAAAACTAAGCGTTTGCTTCTTCAGCCTTAACTTCAGCAGCAGGTGCTTCCTCAGCTTTTGCTTCAGCCTTCGGAGCAGCTTTCTTAGCTTTTTTCTTTACAGACTCGTCTGCGCCGAGGTATTCGATAAGCGCCGTCGGAGCCGCATCGCCTCTGCGGAATCCAAGTTTGATTATTCTTGTGTATCCGCCTTCTCTGTTAGCGAATCTCGGTCCGATTTCCTTCAAGAGCTTCGTGATAACTTCTTCTCTGTCAGATTTTACAAGTTTTGAAAGCTGTGTAATGGAAGCCGCTGTATTTTTCTTTGCAAGTGTAACTGCTTTGTCAGCTATCTTCTGGAGCTCTTTTGCTCTCATCAAAGTCGTCTGAATGCGTTCACTTTTTACAAGCGAATTCAGTAAGTTGCAAAGCATAGCCTCGCGATGCGAGCTATTTCTGTTTAATTTCCTTCCTACTTTTCTATGTCTCATTGTTTGCTCCCTGCGTTCTTTTCTATTTGTTCAATAATCCTACTATCCGGGAAATTGTCGATTTCCATTCCGAAATGCAATCCCATCTTCATCAAAAGAACTTTTATCTCGTTAAGAGATTTTCTTCCGAAATTCTTTGTTTTAAGCATATCAGCTTCAGTTTTGGTAACAAGTTCGCCGATATACTTGATTTCCGCACCTTTAAGACAGTTGTTTGATCTGACACTGAGATCAAGATCGTCTATCGTCTTGTAAAGGTTCATATTGACTTCACCGGTAACATCGGAAGAATTGAGGTCATCCGACTCGTCGACTGCGAAACTGATAAAGAACTTCGTGTGTTCTCTCAAAATCATAGCCGCATAAGCCAAAGCATCGCGGGGAGTGAGCGAACCGTCTGTTTCCAGATCGAAAGTCAGTTTGTCGAAATCGAAACTGTTTTTGACCCTTGCATTGGAAACTTTGTAGTTTGCTCTGACAACCGGAGAAAAGAAAGAGTCTATCGGAATAAAGCCTTCACTGAAAATATCCTGATTGTGCGCTTCGGAAGGAACATAACCTCTTCCGATTCCTACAAGGAGTTCCATTTCGAAATCAACGCCTTCATCCATTTCGAAAAGAGGAAGATCTTTGTTGAGAATAGTAAGACCGGCCGTTTCCTGAATATCACCCGCAGTAACCGTTCCTTTGCCGCTTTTTTTGAGAACAAGACAGTGAAGCTTGTCTTCGTGAGCAATGAAACGGATCTGTTTAATGTTGAGGATAATATCGATTACATCTTCTTTTATTCCGGGAATTGTTGCGAACTCGTGCTCGACACCTTTTATTTTAACGCCGATAACAGCTGCTCCGCGAAGACTGGAAATAAGGATCCTGCGAAGTGCGTTGCCCAAAGTTATGCCGTAACCTTTCATAAGCGGTTCGCAGATAAAACGGCAGTAATTCTGTCCCTGCTCTCCGATTTTGACCTCTTTCGGCATAATCAATGTTTTCCAATTGGCTCGAAACATCAGAATCCCTCCATTACTTAGAGTAAAGCTCAACTATGAGATTTTCCTTAATATCCTGCGGTAAATCTTCTCTTTCGGGAAGGCGGATAACTTTTCCCTTCATTTCGTCCTTATTCAATTCCAACCATGCCGGAGTCGCGATTCTTGCAGCGATGTTCTCGTCAGCCATGATCTCTTTGAATATTTTTGCGTCCCTGCTTCCTTCTTTAACTGCAACGACATCGCCTTCTTTAACTATGAAGGATGGAATGTCTGTGCCTTTTCCGTTGACAGAAAAATGTCTATGGTTGATAAGCTGTCTAGCCTGAGCTCTGCTGTTTGCGAAACCAAGGCGGTAAACAACATTGTCAAGTCTGCATTCAAGCATTCTGAGCAGATTTTCACCGGTTGCGCCTTTCTTCAGATCAGCTCTTTTGTAGAAAATGCTGAACTGTCTTTCAAGCATACCGTACATTGCTTTCGTTTTCTGCTTTTCACGAAGCTGAATTTTGTACTCCGTTACTCTTTTCTTTTCACGGCCGTGGAGACCGGGAGAATAAGGTTTTCTGTCGAACGAACATTTGTCGGAATTGCAACGTTCGCCTTTAAGAAAAAGTTTTACACCTTCTCTTCTACAAATTTTGCATTTTGCTTCTTTGTTCTTAGCCAAAGCTTCCTCCTTTTAAGCTAAAAGTTTACACTAACCAACGAATTAAACTCTTCTTTTCTTTTTGGGACGACAACCGTTGTGCGGTATCGGAGTGATATCTCTAAGAAGTGTTACGTTGTAACCGATATTTGCGAATCCTCTGATCGCAGCTTCTCTTCCGCTTCCAGGACCTTTTACGAAAACGCTCAAAGTCCTGAGACCGTAATCCTGAGCCTTTTTGCCGGCATCTTCAGCAGCCATCTGAGCAGCATACGGAGTGCTCTTCTTGCTGCCGCGGAAGCCTTTGAGACCTGCGCTGGACCATGACAGAACGTTGCCGCTGACATCAGTGATCGTAACAATCGTATTGTTGAAACTGCACTGAATGTAAGCGAGTCCCGTCTGTATATTCTTTTTTACTCTTTTCTTCTTTTCAGGTGCCATATTATTTCTCCTTCAACTATTATTTTTTCTTTTTCATAAGATTGCGTCTCGGACCTTTTCTCGTTCTTGCGTTGGTGCGGGTTCTCTGACCTCTGCACGGAAGACCTCTTCTGTG
>DBYV01000026.1:21986-25455 GCA_002310995.1 bacterium UBP6_UBA1177
ATAATGGCTCTGATCTTGATAGCCATCGGCTCATCGACGTCATCACTTTTGATGTTTCTGTCAATGCCTGCTTCATCAAGTATTTTCTGAGCGCTGGTTCTGCCAATGCCGTAAACGTACGTCAAGGCAATTTCCATTCTCTTCTTCCTTGGAAGATCAATTCCTGCAATACGAACCAAGTGTCACCTCCTCTTTTTTCGCGACAACTATATTAACCTTGTTTTTGTTTATGCTTAGGGTTCTCGCATATAACTCTGAGAATACCTTTTCTCTTAACAATTTTGCACTTTGAGCATATCTTTTTTACCGAAGCTCTTACTTTCATCTCTCTCTCCTTCTAATTATTCGAATTAGCGTTATTAGCAGTATTGTTGTTGCTTTTCATTCTGTGGACGATCCTTCCTCTTGACAGATCGTAAGGTGAAAGCTCGATCTGAACCTTGTCACCCGGAAGTATGCGTATAAAATATTTGCGCATCTTTCCTGAGATATGCGCCAGAACACTGTGACCGTTTTCCAAGGCCACTCTGAACATAGCGTTTGGCAAAGTATCAACTATCGTTCCTTCTACAATAATGCCTTCTTCCTTACTCATAGGAAACCTATCCTCTTCTGCTTTTTATAAGAGAACCTTTGCCGCCGATAGAGAAACCTTCATAGTTGTTGCTGATAAGATAACTTTCTATCTGAGAAGCCATATCCATAGCAACACCTACGACAATGAGTATCGAAGTTCCGCCCATATAAAACGGAAGTCCCATTTTGTTTCTGAGCAGATCGGGCAGCATGCAGACAGCGCAAAGATAAATAGCGCCGCCGAAAGTGATTCTCGAAAGAACCGTGTTGATGTATGCAACAGTCTCTTTTCCAGGTCTGATTCCAGGAATATATCCACCTTGTTTATTAATGTTCTCCGCAACATCATCAGTCTTAAACTGAATGAAAGTATAGAAGAACGCAAAGAAAACTATGAGGGCAATATAAAGCAGATTGTAAAGCCAGCCGCCTGGATTAAGCCATGCCTGCAACGTTCCCATGCTAAAATTAAAGAAATTGGAAACGGTAGCCGGGAAAACCAGAAGCGCACTTGCAAAAATCGGAGGAATAACGCCGGAGACATTAATCCTGAGTGGAAGATGCGAATTCTGAATCTGTCTTGCACCACCTGTAGATCTTCTAGCATATTGGATGGGAATTCTTCTCTGCGAACTTTCAACAAATACGATGACCGCGAAAGTAGCAACCATAACAAGAACGAATATAACAACCTGATGAGGCTGAATCATTCCTTCTTTCAAGTATTTTCCCATGTCGAAGAACATTCTCGGGAAACGCGCAACGATTGACGCAAAAATGATAAGCGAAATACCGTTGCCTATACCTCTATCAGTAATCTGCTCGCCAAGCCACATAAGGAAAAGTGTGCCACCAGTCAGGGTGATTACAGTAAGAATTCTGAAGAACCAGCCTGGGTTATTGACGACTACTTCGCCTGCAGAGCCAGTCAAACCTTCGAGGAATTTAGACATCATAAAGCCCTGAACGACACATAGAATAACGGTACCGTACCTTGTCCACTGGGTTATCTTTTTGTAACCCTGTTCACCTTCCTTCTGCCATTCGCCTATTTGCGGAACAATAACCGCAAGAAGCGACATAACGATCGAGGAACTGATATACGGCATAATTCCGAGCGCGAATATCGAAAGGTTTTCCAAAGCACCGCCGCCGAACATATTGAACATACCGAGCAGTGTTCCGTCAGATTTCGTGGACATAATTTTTTCCATGACTGAACGGTTTACACCGGGCGTTGTTACAAATATGCCAAGCCTGTAGACGCCGAGCATCAACAGAGTAAAGATAACCTTGTCTCTGAGATCCGGAATCCTGAAAATGTTTTTTAATGCCTTACTTATCAAGCTCTATCTCCTCTGCTTTTCCGCCAGATTTTTCAATAGATTCTTTAGCGCCTTTTGTGAATTTGTGAGCTTTGACCGTCAAAGCTTTGCCGCCTAGGTCGAACTGTCCGAAGAATTTGACCATATCGTCGTTTGCATGGCAAAGTCCTGCTGCAAGAAGTTTGTCAAGTTCGACAACTTCGCCGTTTTCGAACTGATTCAGGTATCTTACGTTGATTTCGCAGACTTTCTTAGCGAATTTATTGAAGAAACCTCTTTTAGGGATTCGTCTGTTGTAAGGCATTGTACCGCCTTCGAAACCTCTTCTGACTCCGCCGCCGGAACGTGCTTTCTGACCTTTGTGGCCTCTTCCTGCCGTGCTGCCTGTGCCGCTGCCGTTACCTCTGCCCACTCTCTTCCTGTCTTTCAGGCCTTCGGGTCTTTTAAGTTCATGAAGCTGCATTATGTTACTCCTCTTCTTTCAACTGATAATCTTTAACACCGACATTTCTCTTGGCTTCAACGCTTTCGATGCCTTCAACATTCAAAAGAGCGTTAAGAGTTGCTTTAGCCATGTTGTGCGGGTTGTTCGAACCGATACTCTTGGAAAGAATATCCGTAACGCCGGCCGCTTCGAGAACAGCTCTGACCGCCGAACCTGCGATAACACCGGTACCAGCCGATGCCGGACGAAGTATAACTTTGCCAGCGCCGTATTCACCGACTATTTCGTGCGGAACAGTTCCTCTGAGCAACTTAATCTGGCAGATATTCTTTTTAGCTCTTGCAACACCCTTTCTGATTGCTTCCGGAACTTCTCTAGCCTTGCCGAGACCGATTCCGACGGAGCCGTTTCCATCACCGACGACCATCAATGCTGCGAAGCTGAAATTTTTACCGCCTTTAACGACTTTTGCGACTCTGTTTACATAAACAAGCTTCTCATTGAGTTCAAGAGAATCCGGATTAACCGGTTTATTCATTTCTTTCATAGCTACTCCTTAGAATTTAAGTCCATTTTCCCTTGCAGCATCGGCAAGAGCTTTTACTCTGCCGTGGAAAGGATAACCGTTTCTGTCAAAAACAACAGCTTCGATGCCTTTTGCTTTGCATCTTTCAGCTATAAATTCGCCGATTTTCTTTGCAACAGCCTTCTTGTCACCTTCGGGCTTTACAAAATTTTTCTCATCGGACGAAGAAGCTGCAAGCGTTACGCCGGCAACATCATCTATAACCTGAGCATAGATGTGTCTGTTGCTTTTGTAAACAGTAAGTCTCGGACATTCCGGAGTACCAGAAATTTTCTTTCTGATAGCCGCTTTTCTTCTTATTCTTCTCTCTTTTTTAATATCAGGTCTCATAAATCCCTCCGTTAACTACTTACCTGCAGCCTTACCAGCTTTTCTTCTGATAACCTGGTCTTTGTAAAAAATACCTTTTCCTTTGTAAGGTTCAACCGGACGGAGTCTTTTAATCGTCGCTGCGAAATTGCCCAAAAGCTCTTTGTCTGCGGACGTAAGGGTTACTTCATTGTTCGTCTTATTGACTTCGGCAGAAATCCCCTTAGG
>DBYV01000026.1:25518-28335 GCA_002310995.1 bacterium UBP6_UBA1177
CCGGTTCCCTTTACTTCGAGAGTCTTTGAAAAACCGTTAACGACGCCGTGAACCATGTTTGCGATAAGCACTCTGGAAAGGCCGTGAAGAGCTTTGCTCTCAGCCGTTTCATCGTTTCTTGTAACATGAATTTCAGAGCCTTCAACCTTAACATTAATGGAAGGATGGATCGCTCTTTCCAATGTCGCTTTCGGTCCCTGGACTGTAACAACATTGTCTTTCACGGAGACTTTTACATTGCTGCCGAACTGGATCGGCATTTTTCCTATTCTTGACACTTTACCCTCCGTTACCAAACTCTACAAATAATTTCGCCACCGACGTTGAGTTCTCTCGCCTTTGCATCGGTCATAACGCCTTTGGAAGTCGTTACGATAGAAATTCCGAGACCTTCACGGACAAAAGGAATCTCTTTGGCCTGGGAATAAACTCTTCTTCCCGTCGTACTTACTCTTTCAAGATTCGAAATAACACTTTTGTTACGATAGTATTTCAAATCAACAGAGATTGTTTTCTTACCGTCAAGTTCGTTGACTCTGTAATCGTTGATGTAACCTTCCTCTTTAAGAACTCTCGATACTTCTTCAAGAATTTTGGAAGAAGGAATTCCCGAAACGGTTTCCTTGCCTGCAAGGATCGCATTTCTGACTCTGGTAAGATAGTTGGAAACTAAATCATTCATTGTCATATTTCACCTCTTAACTACCAGCTCGACTTGGTAACACCGGGAATCAACCCTTCGTTAGCAAGCTTTCTGAAGCACAATCTGCACATATTAAACTTTCTGAAAACAGCCTTCGGCCTTCCGCAAAGAGGGCAACGAGTATAGGCTCTGACTTTAAATTTCGGTTTTCTTTCCGCTTTCAAGCGAAGACTTTTCTTAGCCAAACTGTCCTCCTACAAATTAACTGTTAAAAGGCATATTGAACTTCTTAAGCAGAAGTTTTGCATCTTTGTCGTTAGTTGCCGTAGTAACTATCGTGATGTTGAAGCCTTTTGATTTTTCAACTTTATTGAAGTCGATTTCCGGGAAAATGAAGAACTCTTTAATACCGAGAGTGTAATTTCCCCTGCCGTCGAAACCTTTTCCCGAAACACCTTTGAAGTCTTTAACACGCGGAAGAGCGATGTTAATAAGGTGATCAAGGAAATCATACATGATGTCCTTGCGAAGAGTTACCGATGTTCCGATGGGCATACCTTCTCTGAGTTTGAAGGTAGCGATCGATTTTCTCGCCTTGTTGACAACCGGTTTCTGACCAGCAATAGCTGTAAGTTCTTTTACAGCGTCCTCAAGGATCTTTTTGTTAGCGATAGCTTCGCCAAGGCCCATATTAACAACGATTTTCTCGATTTTCGGAACAGCCATAACGCCGACATTAAGTTCGTTTTTCAGAGCCGGCTTAATCTCATCTTCATACAAAGCTCTGAGTCTGCTCTTATACTTTTCAGTCATTTTCTTCTCCACTATTCAACGGTTTCGCCGGTTTTCTTGCTTACTCTTACGCGTTTGCCGTCTTCAAGAGTTTTCATTCTGAAAGAAGTAGGCTCACCGGTCT
The DNA here is from genome assembly GCA_002310995.1 of bacterium UBP6_UBA1177. Lineage (GTDB taxonomy): Bacteria > UBP6 > UBA1177 > UBA1177 > UBA1177 > UBA1177. The sequence continues at coordinate 27,078 of DBYV01000026.1, forward strand.
TCGGATCAAGCGCAACGACGTTGGAAACATGGATCGGCATGCTTTTGTCAACAATGCCTGCTTCCTTCGTAGCGGTCTGCTTCTGATGTTTCTTGTAAACGTTTACGCCTTCGACAATAACTTTGTCTTCAGCAACAAGGACTTCCAGAACTTTTCCGGTTTTGCCTTTGTCTTTTCCGGCAATAACCTTTACCATATCATTCTTTTTTATTTTAGCCATTGCAGCACCTCTTATAATACTTCCGGAGCGAGAGAAACTATCTTCATGAAGCCTTTCGCACGGAGTTCTCTGGCAACAGGGCCGAAAACACGTGTTCCGACAGGCTCGTAGCTCTCGTCGATCATAACAACTGCATTGTCATCAAAACGGATATAGGAACCGTCTTCTCTGCGGACTTCCTTGCTCTGACGGACGATAACAGCCTTTTTCACGTCGCCTTTTTTGATTTTGCCTTTGGGATCAGCAACTTTTACAGCAACAACGATAACATCGCCTACACCGGCATATCTTATCTTCGAACCGCCGTAAACTTTAACGCACTGAACTTCTTTGGCACCGGAGTTGTCTGCCACGGCCAGTCTTGTCATTTCCTGTATCATGGTCTATCTCCTGCTTTCGCCGATTTTTTCTTTTACAAACCAAGTCTTTCTTTTGCTGATGGGCGCACATTCCTGAATTCTGACGATATCGCCTTCATGGAATGCGTTTTCTTCGTCGTGTGCAAGATATTTCTTGCGTGCGGTAACAACCTTCTTATAAAGAGGGTGTTTAAAACGGCGCGTTACGCGAACCGTTACTGTTTTGTCCATAGCATCGGAAACGACTGTGCCGACAAGTATTCTTTTTGCCTTAATCATTATTTCACCTCAGTCCCGTTCTTTTTTTCAGTAATGATGGTTTTAATCTTGGCGATCTCTCTTCTAACCGTCATAATGCGTGAAGGATTCTCAAGCTGTCCCATCGTCTTCTGCATTCTAAGATTGAACTGTTCTTCTTTAGCGGTAAGAAGCTGTGCTTCAAGCTCCGCCAGAGTTTTTGCTCTCAATTCAGAAACTTTCATTTCAGTTCATCTCCCTTTCCAATGATTTTTGTTCTAAGAGGAAGCTTGTGGGAAGCAAGACGGAAAGCTTCGTTAGCTGTTTCCGGATCGACATCGCCAAGCTCGAAAAGGACACGGCCAGGTTTAATAACGCAAACCCACTCTTCCGGGCTACCTTTTCCCTTACCCATTCTGACTTCGAGAGGTTTCTTCGTGAT
>DBYV01000002.1:0-9129 GCA_002310995.1 bacterium UBP6_UBA1177
AACTTCTTCGGTAACTTCCTCAAGTTCTTTTACCGGGAAAGTTTCGGGAGCCGGAAGACCGCCTGCGAAAGAAATGATGCCGGGTTCCTTTGTGAGTTTAAGAAGTTCTCTGATAGCCGATTTTTTTGCCCTTTTGGACATGTCTGAAAAGTAACTGTCAAGATTTGAATACATAAATTCCTCCAAGGAATAGGTTAATAAAACAAGCAACGGGTTAATGTAGACTTATAATTTAGGGAAAGCAAGTATTTTCGGGAATGAAATTTTTTAAGGTTTGTGAGCCTCGGTTACTGAGCTCCCCGCACACAACGAACATAGACTTCAGTCGTGTTCGACTTACTTTTGTTGTACACCTGAGCGGCATTGAAATTTACAATCCACGCAGAATGAATATATTCGGTTGGAACAGAGGAAGACCAGAGCAAGCCGGAGTCGCCTAATTTGCTGTATCTTCCGTCGTAAAAATAAGAAGAGTAGTTGCACTCTCCTCCGCCTCCAAGCGTACAATCATGGCAGCAGCTTGAGCATGTCCAGTAATCATTAAAAGACAAATGGTCGTCCGTTTCAGAAACCTTGCATTGGGAATCCCTTCTCCACTTGAGGAGCATCTTTAATTCATCGATTGTCGGCAGATGCCAGTCTGAATACCCGCATTTGTTCGAATCGTTCAACTTTTTTTCACAGTAATTAAGCGCACTCAGCCAATCCATTGTATCCGTTGTTTTTGGTGACCACCACAGCTTGGCGTCAATTGTTGTGCAGGGTTCATCCGGATCACCGCTGTCGGCGTCTGCATCTTCGTCTGACTGAGAATCAGATGTGTCGGCATCGTCAGTTGAGTCCGCAGTATCGGAATCTCCGTCAGGTTCTCCGCTCTCGGGCTGTTCCGGCGTTGAATCACCGTCATCGTCAGTTTCCGTCACATCATTATCCGAATCATTGCTGTTGCCGTTCGGATCTTTGATGCAGACATTGTTTTCCTCATCGCAAACAAGACCTTTGTTGCATGTAGCATTCGGGTAACATTCGCCGTAAAGTTCCCCCTGTTTCCTGCCGGGATCCTCATTGTCAGGCTGTTCCGGTGTCGTGTCAGCCGGCTCGCTGTCAGCCGTGCCTGAATCTTCGTCAGTCACGGTTTCACCTGTGTCGGTATTGTCTTTGTTTTCGTTATTACTTGAACTTCCGCAGGAAACTGCGAAAAACAGTGTGAAAAGCGCAAAAAACACGAAATTTTTCTTCATTTTTTCCTCACATACGGGTTGCCAAACAAAAAAACGCAGTATTTTAGAAGAAAATCTTAAAAAAACAAATTTCTGGAACAGGAAAAATTTTGTGAAATACAAGTTCTAAACCAGCCTTTCTTTTTGAGCCAGCAGTTTTTCCATAATCGGATAAATCAAAGTTGTATCCTCGAATTTATTTATGGCACAAACTTTTTTCCCGGCATCTTTGGACGAAGCTCCGCAATGGAACACTTTTTCATCACTTGTTTTGTAGTCGATGATGATGAATCTGTCGTGACATTCCGGATTTGGTTTTACTGAAAGACGAGGATATTGGGAGTTAAAATCCTGAACCTCTGATTCCGTTAAAAATCCTTTTTTGCCGTTTCCGTTCTGCGTAAACAGAATCACTTCGACACCTGGTTTCCTATGTTTCAAAAGATCCAGCGTTTTGATATTTACATAATCATCAATCACATAAATGCTTTTGTTAGCCGTGTGGTAAATATCCGTATATGCGACATCAGCTTCAAATTTCTGCCCTCTGTAAACAACGAAATTCTTAAATTCAGTATTGTTAGCAAAATTCTCGTTGATTTTATCTATGTTTTCGCAGATTTTTTTGATTTCAGCATCACTTTTTTGCTGTTTTTCGGCAATAGTCAGCACGGAATTTTCAAGCAACCGCATTTCGTTGCGTGTGACAAACTGCCTATTTTCCAGCACATAATGCTTTAATTCCCTGAATGCCCGCATTATAAAAATGCTTTGCTGATCTGCCAGTTCACCGCGCAAGACCGTTGCAAGCATATAAATTCCCTGCTCGGTGAAAGCATAAGGCAGTTTGCGGACACCTCCATCCTGACCTGAAAACATTAGTGCTTTTGGTGAAGTCGCAAATTGCGACTTCACGAGATCAAGTTCTGCTCTTGTCAGTTGAAACATAAAATCTTCAGGAAATCTGGTAATATTTCGCTTGACTTGTTCGTTGAGACGCTTTACTTCATACCCATAAATTTCAGCCAAATCGAAGTCGAGCATCACTGGAACTTCTCTTATGATGTAAATTCTTGAACAAAGATCATATTTTTCTTGAGATATCAATGTATTTTTCAAGTTGATCCTCAAATATTTGGAACACAAAAACGAAATATATTTTACATAAATAAAATTTTAAATCAAAAAAATTGTCTTAATTTCGTTTCTATATTTTATAAATTAAATTAACTTTAAGAGATTTAACAAAATTACATTTCTGCTTTTCTACCAGCTTATTTTGCATTTTTTCCCGCAACTGTGATTTTTACCCCTTGAAACCGCAAAAAGTTGTTTATAACAGAGGCCGGATTTTAAATGGAGGTTTGTTATGGATTACAATGTTAACGAGAATGAAACGAACAAAGATTCGTGGAAAAACTACGGAAGGAACATTGTCGATCTTGCCAAGGCGGGGAAACTCGACCCTGTGATCGGGCGTGACGGCGAAATCAGAAGGATCATCAGGATCCTTTCGAGAAGAACCAAAAACAACCCGGTCATCATCGGTCAGCCCGGTGTCGGCAAGACGGCGATCGTTGAAGGTCTGGCGCGAAGGATCGTCCGCGGCGACGTGCCTGTAAGCCTTCAGAACAAAGAGATCTTCGAGCTCGATATGGGTGCCCTTATATCGGGAGCGAAATACCGCGGCGAATTCGAGGAAAGGCTGAAAGACGTCCTTAAAGCGGTCAAGGAATCGGAAGGAAAAATCATCCTTTTCATCGATGAACTTCACACGATCGTCGGAGCGGGCAAAACCGACGGCAGCATGGATGCGGCTAATATGCTCAAACCTATGCTGGCACGAGGAGAACTGCACTGCATCGGAGCGACGACTCTCGACGAATACAGGAAGTACATCGAAAAGGATGCGGCTCTTGAAAGAAGGTTCCAGCCCCTTATCGTCCAGCCGCCGGATGAAGACGAGACAATCTCTATTCTGCGTGGTCTGCGTGAGCGTTTCGAGATCCACCACGGGATCACGATTTCTGAAGGAGCGATCGTGGCGGCGGTAAAACTTTCGAACCGTTACATTTCAGACCGTTTCCAGCCCGACAAGGCGATAGACCTTATCGATGAAGCGTGCGCAATGCTCCGAACCGACAACGACAGCATGCCGGCAGAGCTTGACGACCTCAAGCGTAAGAAACTCCAGCTCCAGATCGAGTTCGAAGGCTTCCGCAGAAAGGATTCCGGCGCGACAAAAGAGGAGATCAGAAACGTCGAGGAGCGTCTGAAAGAGACGACTGACGAATACGACAAGCAGTACAAGATCTGGCAGAAGGAAAAGGCTTCGATCGAAGAGGTCAAAAAGCTCAAAAAGGAGATCGACGAAGTCAAGACCATGATCGAAAGGGCCCAGAGCGAAGGCGATTTCAACAAGGTCGGTGAACTGCAGTACGGCAGACTGAGAACTCTTGAAGCCAAACTGAAAGAGGCTCAGGAAATCACCAAAAACGAAAATGTCATGGTCACCGAAGTCCTTACCGAAAAGCAGATCGCAGAAGTCGTAAGCAAGTGGACCGGCATTCCGGTTTCGAGCATGACCCAGACCGAAAAAGAGAGAATCCTCAATCTTTCGAACAGGCTGAAAGAGGAGATAATCGGTCAGAACGAAGCAATAGAAAGTATCACGAGGGCAATCCTGAGATCGCGTGCAGGTCTTACCAACCCGAACAGGCCGCTCGGATCGTTTATTTTCGTAGGCCCCACAGGTGTCGGTAAAACCGAACTTGCAAAAAAACTGGCGGAACAGCTTTTCGATACGGCTGACAACATGGTTCGTATCGATATGAGCGAATACATGGAGAAATTCTCCGTTTCGCGTCTTATCGGTGCGCCTCCAGGATATGTCGGCTACGACGAAGGCGGTCAGCTCACCGAAGCGGTCAGAAGAAAACCCTACTCCATCGTCCTGCTTGACGAGATCGAGAAGGCGCATGAGGATGTCTTCAACATTCTGCTCCAGATACTTGAAGACGGCAGGCTGACAGACAACCAGGGAAGGACCGTTTCCTTCAAAAACACAATAATAATCATGACTTCCAACCTCGGAAGCGATATGATCGAAGGAAAGGACGGAAAACTTTCCGAAGCAGAACTCGATGCCGTAATGCAGACGATAAAAGGAAGGTTCAAACCTGAATTTATCAACCGTATCGACGATATCGTGGTCTTCAACCCGCTTTCGACCGACAACCTGAAGGAGATAACGGCCCTTCTTCTCAAGAACATCAACAAGATCCTTGAGGACAAGGAACTTCACCTCGACCTTGATGAAAAGGCAATGCAGAAAGTCATCGACGAATCCTTCAACACCGAATACGGCGCAAGACCTGTCAGACGTTACCTTGAAAAGAATGTCGAAACGCTTCTTGCTACCGAGATCTTAAAAGGCAATCTGCCGCCGAAGACCAAAGCCGTCATCACCGTCGAGAACGGGAAATTCAAGTTGGTCAGGAAATAACCCCTCAGCCGCTTTGCGTCAGCTCCCCTGCTTCAGGGGCGCCTAAATAAAGTTTTCGCCGCCGCCAGATCTTGTCGATATTTCGAAATTTCGATATTCGATATATCGACAGGCGGCGAATCGATATATCGAAGGTGGCTCAACAAACATTTCAAAAACTTGCCATCCGCTTAACAACACTTAAAATGTTACGTTTTTTCGGGGCTTGTGATTCGGAGGAAAAATCATGAAGAAATTCTGTTTTATTTCCGCGCTTTTCTGCGTAATGTTTTTTTCGGGCTGCGGTGAAACAAATTCAAAAGAGACCCTAACAGATGAAGATTTATATACACCTGATGGAACTGAGCCGACTGATGAGGAACAATGCTCTTCTGTAGGCGGTGACTGGAATAACACCGAATGCACAAGAACCGTCAATTGTGCTAAAAAGCCCGAAAAAACTGAATGGAACGACGGCAAAACTGACAACGAAAGCGGTAAATTCACTCAGACATGGAACGGAACCGAATGGCTTCCGAAAACTTTGGAATCGGAATACAGCGAAGAAACAGGCGACTGCAAATACAAATGTCAGGACGGTTATTTCAGAAAGATGCTCAATATCGGCAATATCTGCACGGGGCAGAACGAATGTTACGATGATTACGGTGAAAAATTAGAGAGTTGTCCTTCATCCGGCGAGGATTTTTACGGGCAGGATGCTCAATATGCAAACAAGTGCCGTGCGCATAGTTTTACGGCAGTGGATGAAATTGTTTATGACGACAATACAGGACTGACCTGGGAACTGTCTCCGTCCGACGATGTCTATACTTGGGAGAAAGCACACTTACGCTGTGATAATTTGAACAATGCGAATTTCGCAGGGAAAAGCAACTGGCGTGTTCCGAATCCGCTTGAATTGATGACGCTTGTAGACAACGACAGAATAAATGGAAGTATACTGGCAGGCAATTACTCCAACTCGTTTTGGACAAATCAGCAGTACACCGCCCATACGGAATCAGCATATATATTCGATGTCTATATGTTTAGATATTATGACAAAAGCGATGCCTTCAGAGTTCTTTGTGTTTCCGGCAATGAGATGCGGTATGCGACATCAAGTGATTTCACGGTATCGGCAGACGGTAAAACTGTGACAGACAGACGCACAGGACTTATCTGGCAAAAAACATATGGTCCAAGCGGATCATGGCCGGATGCGCTTGCTTATTGCCAGAACTTGAACTCAGAAAATTCCGGCGCTTATTCGAGCGGTTGGAAATTGCCGAGCATAAACGAGTTATTATCACTTTTAGATCTCAGCAAATCTGAACCACCCTACTCAAACTTTCCCGAGATCAAAAACTATAGGTTTTGGGCTTCTTCTACCTCTCCCTACAACAGAGATGCTTGGGCTCTCTATCTTGACTCTGGTATCATGTGGGAAACCCAAAAGTCCTTCGACGCTGCCCATGGTTGTGGTGCTCTATGTGTCAGAAACCCGGACTATGATCCTGTAGCCGGGCAGACATGTGTCGCGGCAGACGAAATTTAGGACGGAATAAATCAATATCGAAAACGGAAAATTCAAGTTGGAAAGAAAGTAACTGTCGTTCTTTTCGTTCTTGTCGACGCCGCCAGATTTTGTCGTTCAGGTTCGACGCCGCCAGATTTTGTCGGTATAACGTTATAACGGTATTCCGGTATATCGACACAAGGCGGCACAACGAAAAAACGTGACGACGACACGACGACGTGACGACATTATTTGATCAATTCAGCGATTTTTTTATCGAAATCAGGAACTCTGCGAAGCGCGGCGTAAGCGTTGGCAAGGGCGAAACCTTCCATGTTTCCAGTGTCGAAAACGCGGGTTTCGGAATCGATGACGTAACCTAAAATCCGCTCTTCGGCAAGGAGTGAAACCATCGCGTCGGTAAGCTGGATCTCCCCGCCTCGACCAGGTTTTACGGTTCTTAAAATTTCTGCGATCCTCGGCGTGAAAATATATCTTCCCAAAATGGCGAGATTCGATTCTGTCTCTCCGGCAGCAGGTTTTTCTATAAGTTTTTTTATATCGATTACACCGTTTTCAACTTTTGCACCTTCGGCGATGCCGTACATTCCGCGAGATTCTGCAGGAACTTCCATGAGGGCGATGACAGAGCATCCGTATTTTTCGCTGATACGGCTCATTTCCTGCATAACCGTGCTTTCACCTTCCGAAAAAATGAGCATATCGGGAAGCATTACGGCAAAAGATTCTTCTTTCGGAACCACGAAAGTCCCCTTCATTACGGCGTGACCGAGTCCTTGCGGGGATTTCTGGCGAACCGAAATGACTTCGATCATGTCGTCAAGCGTTTCAACCTTCTCGCGGACTTCTTCTTTGAGATTTTTGGCCGAAAATTTAGGATTTATTCTGTCAAAATGGTCAAGGATTGCCTCTTTTCCGCTGCCCGAAACAAAAACAACGTTCGTCGCGCCTGCTTCTATCGACTCTTCGACGATATACTGGATTACAGGTTTGTCGAGAACCGGAAAAAGCTCCTTCGGAATACACTTTGATGCCGGCAGAAAACGGGTCGCAAGCCCTGCTGCAGGAATAATCGAATACTTCATAACCTACTCCCTTATGTTTCTCAAAAACTCGGCCGCGTCCTCGGGCAGAGTCGGATTTACAAAAATGCCGTTTTCAAAACTGTCGGCTGTTATCACGGAAATTCGCGGAATTATTTCAAGATGCCAGTGATACGCAAGACTTTCGGCCTCAGCCTCCGTTCCGCTGTTAACCGGAAGATAGTTGAAAACCATGTTGTAAGCCGGTGAATTGAGCCCGTTTTTAAGTTTTAAGGCGACACTTCTAAGAATTTTCGCGAAGTCGTTTATCGCCGAAACGGGATTGTCGCTGAGAATCCTGCCGTGTTTTTTAGGAAGAACCGTCATTTCAAAAGGAAAGCGGCTTGCATAAGGGCAAAAAGCGACAAAATTATCATGTTCTTCCACGATTCTTTTCCTGTCTAAAAGCTCCTGATCAATGATATCGCATAGTAGACAGCGTTCCTTAGCACGGTAGTATTCAAGACAGTTATCGAGTTTATTGCGGATAAACGGCGGAATGAAAGGATAGGCCTTTATTTCCGAATAGTTATGGTTAATTGTACCGCCAGCAGCAGCGCCGCGGCTTTTTATCACCGAAATATAGCGGAAACGTGTATCTTTTCTGAGATCCGAAATGCGGTCGAAAATGATTTTGATTCCATCGGCAATTTCTTCAACAGAAAGCTGGTCGAGACCGATGCCGCTTTTAGGTGTTTCAACTACGACTTCGTGCGCTCCGAGCCTCGACATCGAGTCATAAAGCCCGTGTCCTCTGCCGTTTTTTTCGTTTTCTACCTTGAGAATCGGATTTTTCGCCGGAAAAACGCGTGAAGACCAGCCGCCGACAGCGTAAAGCGGGTCGTTGTGCCGCAGAATATCTGGTCCTGTCGCAGACTCAAGCCCCGGCACAAAAGGGTCAACATCAAACTTGGCATCGTTTTCAGAACTTCCCGAAATCAGCGTTTTCACCTTTTCAGGGGCAAAAATCACCCAGATTTTATTGAGCGGGTCTCTTCTCAGCATTCCTTCCGTCATTGTATTCTCCAACCAAATCAACAAAAGCCGTGTTTTATAACATGAATTTGAAAAAAAATAAAATTGCATATCTTCAACATTGTGTACAAACATAAAATCATTTTCGAAGAGAGGACAAAAAATCTTGCCTTTTGGCTCTTAATTATTATGTTGGAGCGTTTTTTGTTATTAACTTCTTTGCGAGGTCAGAATGAATATTCAGGGGCTTATGCAGCAGGCTCAGAAAATGCAGAAGAGAATGGCGGCTTTAGAGGCTGAGTTCAAAACCGAAACCTTCACTACGGAAGCCGGTGGCGGAGCTGTCAAAGTCACGATGTCGGGCGACATGAAAATCACGAATCTCGAATTTTCGAAAGAACTTATTTCGGGTGAGGATTCGGAAATGCTTACCGACCTTTTCATTGCTGCTGTAAACCAGAGCATCGAAACGGTCAGAAAAGAGAAAGAAAACAGGCTTTCGAAGCTTGTCGGCAATAAAATCAACGGTTTCCCGGGACTTTTCTAAGCGGTAGAGATGGATTTTCAGGAGAGGACACTCACTTCACCGGCGGCCCAGTCGATGAGAAAACTCGTTGAAGAGTTCAAGAAACTGCCGGGGATCTCGCTTAAAGCGGCGCAGAAACTCTCCTATTCCGTCCTTTGTGAACCTAAGTTCAAGGAAATTCTGAAAAACATAATCGATATTTCGGAAAATGTGGAAATCTGCGAAAAGTGCGGAACTTTCAAACCTGCCGGTGAAAATTGTGCGAACTGCGCGGACGATTCCGATGTGATCTGCGTCGT
>DBYV01000002.1:9187-9401 GCA_002310995.1 bacterium UBP6_UBA1177
GGCGGTCTTATCGAGCCGCTCGAGCACATTCTTCCCGAAGATTTAAGGATCGCGGAACTCAAGGAGCGTGTTCTCGCAAATCCGGGGAAAGAAATCCTGCTCGCTCTCCCCTTCTCGATCGAAGGCGATGCGACTACGCTCTACAGCAAGGATTCGCTTCAAAACTGGGACGTTAAACTTTCCAGCATAGCGAGAGGGCTTCCGGCCGGTGCGG
>DBYV01000058.1 GCA_002310995.1 bacterium UBP6_UBA1177
AATAACAAGGGTCAAAAAAAACGCGGAAAGTATATGGATAGAGATGAAAAAGTCAATAATTTTGTTCCCGCCGTGAAAATGTTGTCGAGAAAATGTAATAAAATTACAGTGTTGACGAGCTGGATGATTTTATCCGGAAGAATTAAAAATTTAGATTAGTTGCCACAAGCCTGATAAAGTTCCATTGCAGCATCAGAGCAGTCAATAGTTGATCCGCTGCCTTTGCAGTTGTACTTTTTGCCTTCGTATTCATACCATGCGCTGCCGCTTTCCGTTGCACAAACTGTGTAGTTGCAGGAGCTGTCACCGCCGTCTTCGCAGTGAGTTTTGCCGCCTTCACTGCCGCCGCATGAAACGAGTGCAAATACGCCGCATACAAAAATCATAGTTGCCAAAAACTTCTTCATAACAAACCTCCAAATTAAAAATTACGAAAAAAACACGTTATTTTAGACGAAAACGTATCAGAATCAATTTTTTGGTAATTTTACAGTACAGCTCATTCGGAAAACTTCACTCGCCGTAACAGTCGTTGTTAAGTTCATCAGTTGCCCGGTCACAGTCAATGTCGTCCCATGTGCCTTCACATTCGTATTTTTTACCGTTGTATTCATACCATCTGCTGCCGTTTTCATCTGTGCAGACTTGGTAGTCGCATGTACTGCTGCTTTCGTATTCGCAATGAGTTAAGCCGCAGGCATTGACAACTTCCTCGAAAGCCTTGTCGCAGTCGATGTTTTCCCCGCTGCCTTTGCATTTGTATTTTTTGTCTTCATACTCGAACCATGCGGTCTTCTTGTTCATATTCGCACACATTATAAGATCAGGGCAAAATTCGCCGACATCCTCGCATTTGACATCTTCGTCTTCGCCGCAGGAAACAAGCGCGAACACGCTGAGAACGAAAACAACCGCCGCTAAAATTTTTTTCATGACAACACCTCTTATTTTTCGTAATAAAGTTTGAAAGCTTTATTGAAATCGATGAGTTCTTTGTTCAATTCGGTGTTGGCTGAGGCGATGTTGGAAATGGTTTTTTTGAAATCGTTTCTGTTTGAAACCATTTTTGCTGCCCATTTGGTGTACATTTTTTCAAGCGTGGATATTGAAGTCGCGAGGTAGAGCAGTTTGCCGTATTCGGTGCCGTAGATTTTGTCGATAAAGTCTTCAAAGCCGGATGAAGCTTTCTTTTTTTCGAGAAGCTGCCCGAATTCCTGAGCGATAATGAGTTTTATCGATTCGTCGTTTGCCAGATTTACGAGTCCACAACTTTTTTCAATGTTTCCCTGCATAAAATTAAGGAGATATTCGGCGTTTGCAAAGACGTTTGTCGCCACGTTTTTGTGTTCAAGAGCCTTTTTGTAAAGCTCCGAAACGGCGTTTGCAAGTGCTTTGTTTTTCTGCGGAAGTTCTTTGCACTGGTTTTTCGCGCTGCTTAAAAGTATAGCCGATTGGTTATAAAGCTGAGAGACGAAAATCTGTGTCTCGTCCTGCTGTGCGCTTAAAAAACCGCAAAGTAAAATGGTGAAAAGAAAAACTATTTTTTTCATCTCTATCTTAGTGATGCCGAAATCTCAAAACGGTAAGCACGGAATGCCGAAAATTCGTTTATTGGATAGTCGTCGTCGATATATCTGTTTAATTTTATTCTGTTTTTCTCGGAATTGTCCTTCGGGTCGATTTCAACGATGAATGCTCCGACAGGACCTTCGCCGTACTGTTTTCTGAACATTTCGGGAATGAAGGAAGAGCCGAGCGAGCCCGACGTTATGAGGCGGTTGCCGTTTTCAAGCTCGTTCGCGCCGCTTACAATGAGGCTCATCGAATACCACATCGGGTCGTCATTGAGAACGTATTCCCAGATCTGCTGGATTGTTCCGCCGTAACCGTCCTTGTCGGGAACGATTTTGTATTCGACGACGCGGCTGTAGTGGTACATCGAAATCGGCGGGAAGCTGAAATTTCTTGCCAGACCGTTGTCGAAAATCATCAGGTTTCCGTTTTTGAGAATCGTCGGGTTGTGGGCACGGAAAGGCCAGGAGAAATCTTCGTGCGCCTCTAATCCTTGTTTTACTGACAAGTCTTCGATTTCTTTTCCGTTTTTGTCAAGCGGAGTGAGGAAAAACTCCGGGTATTTAAACTCGAATTCGGAGTAAACCTTGTAAGGAATTCCGTTGATCGGAGCCCTTTCGTTGACATATTTTTCGCCTGCGACGGTTTTGCCCTCATCGGTTTTCTGCGAGTAGTCGCCGACCCATGTCATCTGGTTTGCCGGGTCGTATTTGGACATAAAGGAATCGCTGAGTCCGTCACCGTCGGCATCGTCGATAAGGCCGAAAAGATGCGGCGCGAGATACCATTTTACGTATCCGGAGTGGGTGAGTTTCACTATTCCGGCAGTCTGAGAACCTACAATTATCGAATCGTCTGACTCGTCGTAGAAAATCGCGTTGTGATGGATCGGATTGTTTGTCTGTCCCGGAATTTCAGTGCTTGTCGGCTGCATATCCATGAAAAGATCGGCAAGATCGGGGAACGTGTCATTCAGGTTCCATGCACCGCGCAGCTGCGGATTTGCAGGATCGTTCGGATTGATTTCGATGACTCTGTCCTCGATGTAATCGCTGTCTTTTTTGTCAACGCCGAGAAGATAGTTGCCGTCGGGCTTGATGAAAACTTCGTGGTGAACGTTTTTGTAGCCGAGCGGAGCAACATCGATATCTTCAAGAACATAACCCATGAAATCGTATTTCGTGACGTGGGTTTCAGCTTCTCCGCCGCCGCAATAAAAGGTGTCGTCTTTTACAACTATTGGAAAACATACAGGGAAAGGCAGATCCGTGTACCAGCGGACACGCCCGAACTCATCAAGTGCGATACCGTTCATTTCGGTTCTTGAACGCGGGGTCCTGAGCCAGTTGACCATTGTCCAGCCTGAATTTATCGTTCCCGTCATTTCGATTGCCGGAAAATCTTTCGGCAGATCGCCGGTTTTGAGAGTGAAAGTCTTTTCGTCAACCGTTTTTCCGCTTTCATCCAAAGCTGCAACTGTAACTTTGTTTTTGTAAGACGGAAAAAGCCCGAGAACAGGGATTTTCACAGTTTCCGCGGCATCTGCAACGGTGTATTCACGCGAAAAAGGTTCTTTCCCGGTTTCTTTGTCGGCAACTTTTACCGAAACTTTTGCGATTCCCGCTGACTTCATCGAAATTTCGGCGCTGAGCGGAATGTTTCCCGAAGGATTCATCTTCGGCATCGAGAAAACCGAACCAGTCAGATCGACCTCGTCACCCTCGTCATCGGTTTCTTCCGTATCACTGTCATTGTTTTCATTGTCGCCGTCGTTTTCTGATTTAGAACTGCCGCCGCACGAAACCAGCATCAAAAAAACAACCATAACTGCTGTCAGAACAAAAAATCTTTTCATATTGACCTCTTAAATGAGACCTAACCCCTTTGTTCCCCTCTCCACATGGATAGGGGCTAGAGGTGAGGTTAAAACCGGTATATTATAATCGATTTTTTAGAAAATAAAAGCATGAACATTTCCCCTGCTTGCCAATGTTGTTGAAATCCTTAAGGTCTCGATGGTCACTGCACTCTTTACACTTTTTCCGATTCTGCTAAAATCGGCAGTCTTTTGTAGTGGAGGTGTCATGGAAATTCGGGAACTTCAGCAGATTTTAAACGATGTGAAAAACAATGTGGCGAAGTTGGTTAAAGGGCACGACAACGTGCTGACGAAAACTGTGTGCGCCTTCTTTTCAGGCGGGCATCTGCTGCTTGAGGATGTTCCCGGAACGGGCAAAACCACTCTTGCCAAGGCGCTGGCGAAGTCGCTCGGCATGAAATTCAGCCGTATTCAGTTCACTCCCGACCTGATGCCTTCTGATATTACCGGAGTTTCGATTTTCAATCCTAAAACTTCCTCTTTTGAGTTCAAAAAAGGCCCTGTTTTTGCCAACATGATTCTGGCGGACGAGATCAACCGCGCATCTCCGAGAACGCAGTCGGCTATGCTTGAAGCGATGGGAGAGGGGCAGGTGAGCACCGATGCAGGGCAGTTTGTGCTGGAAAAACCGTTCTTTGTTATTGCAACGCAGAATAATATCGAATCAAAGGGAACTTACGCGCTGCCGGAATCGCAGATGGACCGTTTCGCTATGAAACTTTCGCTCGGATATGTTTCGGCGGAAGCCGAAATGGAGATTCTGAACGGACGCGGTTTTGTGACTGCGCTTGACGAACTTAAGCCGGCAGTTTCTTTCGAAAAAGCATACGAGGCAATCCGTGCAGTCGAAGAAGTCAAAGTGAGCGACGAACTCAAATACTTCATGATTACGCTTGTCAATAATACGAGAAGTGCTGCTAATGTAAAACTCGGAGCAAGTCCACGTGCGACACTCAGTCTTATGAAGGCGGCTCAGGCGACTGCGGCATTTGACGGCCGTGATTTTGTAATTCCCGATGATATTCTTTCGAATGCTGTTCCAGTTCTTGCCCACAGGATAATTCTCGATAATTCCGCATTTATTTCCGGCACATCGAAAGAAAATGTTATTACTTCGATCCTTGAGAATATAAAAGTTCCGCTATAACTGCAAGGGGGCGCAAAATGCTGAACTGGGTCTCTTACGGAGTTGTAGATATTGCAGGATATCTTTCTCCGTTTGTATTTTTGTTTGATGTTCTAATCTGGTTTTTGTTTGTAAGAAAGGAAACCGATATCATAAAAAATAGAAAAATCTTAATAAAAATCGGCATTTTTTCATTACTGGGAGCCGTGATTTCGCCTCTTTTGATAATTGTGATTTCCGGCAATTTATTTCCTTTTTTGTCTTCTGCATGGAAATTGATCCAGAAAATCAACAACTTTACCATGTTGAAAAATGCGATAATTGTTGCATTCAGAGGTTTTTCGATAACGGGAGGAATCCTTATTCTTGCGATTGTTCTTTTGTTTGTCTTGAAAGATGCTAAAAAACTGACCTTTGCCATAATTTCCCCGTTTCCACTTTTTGCCGCTCTAGCGAGAGTCAACTGTTTTTGCAAAGGATGCTGTTTCGGTAAACCGTATGAAGGGATTTTTTCTGTAAAATATCCTCCTGCCAGTATTGCTTCCAGACAGCATTATTTCAGAAAGTGGCTACCGTCGCGCTATGTTGAATCGTTTTCGGTGCATCCGGTGCAGCTTTATATTGTTGCCTCAATGCTTCTTATTTTTCTGGCAGTTGTTTTGATGAAGAAATTCAAAGTGAAAAAAAACATCATTGTAGGAACGGTTCTTTCAGGATACGGATTTTTCAATTTTTTTATAGAGTTCCTCCGTGAAGAACCGCTTATGTTTAATTTTATCACAGTTGGTCAACTCATGGAAATTATCCTGTTTTTTATAGGTGTTTATGTCATTTTTAAAGTTAAGGAAGAAGATATTTCGGAAAATAAAAATTAAGGAGGGATTATGCTGCCTAAAAACAACCCTACTCAGCTTAAAGCTTGGAAAAATCTAGAAAACATTAAGAAAAACTGCTCTTTTGATCTCAGAAAACTTTTTCGGGAAGACCCGGGAAGAGCCGATAGTTTTTCAGTTGAATTCGATGATATTTTTCTAGACTATTCAAAAAACCTTATTGACAAAAATGTTATGGGAACTCTCTTCAATCTGGCTGAAGAAGCAGGTTTGAAAGAAGGAATCACAGCAATGTTCAGCGGCGAAAAGATTAACGAAACTGAAAAACGTGCCGTTCTTCATACCGCTCTGCGTGATTTTTCGGACGATCCGATTGTTCTTGACGGCCGCGACATAAAACAGGATATCAGGCGCGTTCAAAACCGCATGAAAGCCTTTGCAGACAAGGTTTCAAACAAAAAATGGCTCGGATTTTCGGAAAAACCGGTGACTGACATCGTAAACATCGGAATCGGCGGCAGCGACCTCGGCCCGGTAATGGTGACAGAAGCTCTGAAACCCTTTTGGAAAGCGGGTTTGCGGGTATTTTTCGTCTCGAATATCGATGGCACTCACATTGCCGAAACTTTGAAAAAACTTAACCCCGAAACAACACTTTTTCTCATCGCGTCAAAAACTTTCACGACTCTTGAAACGATGACTAACGCTAATACCGCAAAAAAGTGGTTTTTGGAAAACGGCGGCAGTGAAAAAGATATCGCAAAGCACTTTGCAGCACTTTCAACCAACGCGAAAGCGGTAACTGATTTTGGAATAGACCCCGAAAATATGTTTGAATTCTGGGACTGGGTCGGCGGCAGATATTCGCTCTGGAGCGCGATAGGACTGAGTATTGCCTGCGTTATCGGATATGAAAACTTTGAAGATTTGCTAAAAGGGGCTTATGCAGCCGATTTACACTTCAAAAACACACCGTTTGAAAAAAATATCCCTGTAATTTTAGGGCTTTTAGGGATCTGGTACAACAACTTTTTCGGAGCCGAAACTCACGCAATTTTGCCTTACGACCAGTATATGCACCGTTTTGCGGCATATTTGCAGCAGGGGGATATGGAATCTAACGGCAAAAGCACCGACAGATCGGGAAATCCGGTTGATTACCAGACCGGTCAGATAATCTGGGGTGAGCCGGGAACAAACGGACAACACGCCTTTTATCAGCTGATTCACCAGGGAACGAAGCTCATTCCGGCCGATTTTATAGCACCTGCGGTTTCGCACAACCCTATAGGAGATCACCACATCAAGCTGCTTGCCAACTTTTTCGCGCAGACAGAGGCTCTGATGAACGGAAAAACCGTTGAAGAAGCAAAAACCGAGCTTGAAAAGGCTGGAAAATCGCCTGAAGAGATCGAAAAGCTCCTTCCGTTTAAGGTGTTCAGCGGAAACAGACCGACGAACTCGATACTTGTCAAAAAAATCACGCCGCATACTCTCGGCGCACTCATCGCGATTTACGAACACAAAATTTTTACTCAGGGAGTTATCTGGAACCTTTTCAGCTTCGACCAGTGGGGAGTCGAACTCGGAAAACAGCTTGCGACAAAAATTCTGCCGGAACTCAAAAGTGCGGAAAAAGTTTCCTCGCACGATTCATCCACAAACAATTTGATTAACAAATTCAAGGAGTTATTATGAATATTTTAGTTACCGGCGGAGCGGGATACATCGGGTCTCATACTGTCGTTGAACTTATAAATGCTGGTCACGGCGTTGTTATCGTTGACAACTTTTCAAACTCGAAACCCGAAGCAATTGCGCGTGTTGAAAAGATAACCTCCTCAAAAATCAGATTCTATGAAGCCGATATCCGCGACAAAGAGGCTTTGACAAAAATCTTTTCAGAAAACAGTTTTGACTGTTGCATTCATTTTGCAGGTTTCAAAGCTGTCGGAGAATCTGTTATAAAGCCGTGGATTTATTACGAAAACAACATCTACGGAACTTTGGTTCTGCTTGATGCGATGCGCTCTGCCGGCTGCAAAAACATAATTTTCTCTTCTTCTGCGACTGTTTACGGCGATCCGGCATTTGTTCCTATAACCGAGGAATGTCCGAAAGGAAAATGCACGAATCCTTACGGCCAGACCAAATCGATGCTTGAGGAGATTCTCATTGATTTTCACACCGCCGACATCAAAACAAACGATCCGAACCCGTGGAATATCGTGCTTCTGCGCTATTTCAACCCAGTCGGAGCGCACAAGTCGGGGCTTATCGGCGAAGATCCGAAAGGAATTCCGAACAATCTGATGCCTTACATCACGCAGGTTGCAGCGGGGAAACTCAATCACCTCACCGTTTTTGGAAACGACTACAAAACCCATGACGGCACCGGAGTGAGAGACTATATTCACGTTGTCGATCTCGCAAAAGGTCATGTCAAAGCGCTTGCCGCAATCGAAAAAAAGTGCGGAGTCGCAATTTACAACCTGGGAACAGGCACAGGTTACAGCGTTCTGGACATCGTTCACGCCTTTGAAGAAGCCAATGACCTCAAAATCCCCTACGAAATCGGTCCGAGAAGACCCGGCGACATCGCGCAGTGCTATTCTTCACCGAAAAAAGCCGAAAAAGAACTCGGCTGGAAAGCAGAAAACGGCATCGTCGAAATGTGCCGCGACAGCTGGAACTGGCAGAAGAACAACCCGAACGGCTATTAGATTCCCCATCTAAGTTAGAGGGGGTGGCGCGTAGCGACGGGGGCGTGTGCCGCCTTTTCAAATTGAGTATTTATTTTATGGTCTTTGCGATTTTTACGATATTTTCAGCGGTGAAACCGTATTTTTCCATCACCTGACTTCCGGGAGCGGACGTTCCGAACGAATCCACTGCGATGATTTTGCCTTTGTCGCCTGCGTATTTTTCCCAGCCGAAACTTGTTCCAGCTTCAACGACGACGCGGTTTTTGACCGATTTCGGAAGCACCGATTCCCGGTATTTTGCCGGCTGTTTTTCGAATGTTTCACATGAAACCATGTTGACAACGCGCACTTTCAAGCCTTCTTTTCTCAAGGTTTCGGCAGCCTCGAGCGCAATGTGGACTTCGGAGCCTGTTGCGATGATTATCGTGTCGGGAGCTGCTTCCTCAAGAATCGAATAAGCGCCTTTGAGGGCGTTTTCAGCCGCAGCGTATTTCGTTCTGTCGATGACAGGAACATCTTGACGTGTCAGAATAAGGGCTACGGGCTGATTTTTGTTTTCAAGAATGTGTTTCCACGCGACCGATACTTCGTTTGCATCTGCCGGACGCCATACTTCAAGACCGGGAATGCAACGCAGCGTTGCAAGCTGTTCAACGGGCTGGTGTGTAGGACCGTCCTCGCCTACCGCAAGCGAATCGTGGGTGAAAAGGAATATTGAACCGAGTTTTGCCAAAGCGGCGAGTCTTATCGGAGGACGCATGTAGTCTACAAACGAGAAAAATGTTCCGGTGTAAGGTCTCAGCATTCCGTGGTAGAAAATACCGTTTGCGATTGCTCCCATCGCGTGTTCACGGACTCCGAAGTGGATGTTTCTGCCCGAAAAATCATCAGCCGAGATCCATTTTTCGCCCGAAATCGTCGTTTTAGTCGAGCAGCTGAGGTCTGCGTCGCCGCCTACGAGCCAGGGAACTGCTTTGCCGAGAGCAGCAAGGATTTTTCCGTCTGCGGCACGGGTCGCCATTTTCGTTCCTGCTTCGAATTTAGGAAGAATATTGTCCAGATTTTCGACTTTAAGCTCCTGCATTGCCTTGAACTGAGCCGCTTCTTCGGGATATTTCGCCGAATATTCCGCAAAAAGTTTGTTCCACTTTGAAACAGCACGCTTTCCGGCGCGTTTTATCGAAGCGAAATCTTTTTTAACATCATCATCGACAAAGAAAAATTTGTCGGGGTCCATTCCGAAACCCTTTTTTACTGCCGCAAGTTCGTCTGCACCGAGCGGTGAACCGTGGGAAGAGGAGCTTCCAGCCTTGTTCGGAGAACCGAAGCCGATAGTCGTTTTGACAATGATAAGTGTCGGTTTTAACTGCTCTTTTTTTGCTTTTGCAATCGCACGGTCAATTGATTTGAGGTCGCTGTCGCCGTCTGCAACGGTAAGTACCTGGAAACCGTAGCTTTCAAAGTGTTTTTTGACATCTTCAGTGAATGTTATTGCGGTCGGGCCGTCAAGCGAAATATCGTTTGAATCGTAGAGAAGAATGAGCTTTCCGAGTTTCAGGTGCCCTGCAAGAGAAGCCGCTTCGGAAGCGATTCCTTCCATCATGCAGCCGTCACCCAAAAGCGCAAAAGTATAGTGGTCGATCAGCTCGAATCCCGGTTTGTTGAACCTTGCGGCAAGTATTTTTTCAGCAATCGCCATGCCGACTGCGTTAGCTATTCCTTGACCGAGCGGGCCCGTGGAAGCGTCAACGCCAGGAGTTACGCCGAATTCTGGATGTCCCGGAGTCTTACTGCCGAACTGCCTGAAATTTTTCAGATCGTCCATCGAAAGCTTGTATCCCGCCAGATGGAGCATCGAATAGAGAAGCGCGCTGCCGTGCCCTGCCGAAAGGACAAATCTGTCGCGGTTTATCCAGTCAGGATGCACCGGAGAAACCTTGAGATGCCGCTTCCAGAGAGTGTAAGCCATCGGTGCCGCACCCATCGGAAGGCCGGGATGCCCCGAATTCGCCTTCTGAATCATGTCTGCGGACAAAACTCTTATCGTGTTGACACTTTTTGCTGAAAAACTATCGGGAAAAGCCATTTTTTTCTCCATAAAAAGTTCACAAATCGGCGGAATATACAAAAAAACAGAGAAACGACAAGATAAAAATTATGGCAGATGCCGCTTTCGAAGATTATTCACAATAAATAAGTTTTGAATTTCTAATATTTTTACTTTTACTTCAGAAAAGTTTTATTATAATACTAAAGCTTTTTGCTTTTTGATAAAAGAACTTGTTAAAATTAATTTCAAGAAAAACACTGTAAGGATTAAAAGCGACTGCCACGGTCCCTGGCACTGCAAAGCAGGAGAAAGGATACCGTGGCTTACAGTGAGAAATTTTACGGAACAATTTATAAAAGTCAAGGATAAATTATGGATAAATTAACTTTTCTTAACATAGAAAAATCAATTTCGCCTGAACGGCTGGCTGTCTATAAGGCTGACGGAGCAAGCAATGAAACGGCACTTGCAAGATATATCTACAACATAGAATTATCCAAAAGTTTATACCCGATCATAAATATTTTCGAGGTAACACTGCGAAATTCCATAGATAAAGCTCTTGAAACATTTTTTAATGTGCCAGATTGGAGTAGTGCGATTCCGCTTACACAAACTGAACTTATGATGATTGACGAGGCAAAAATCAAAATTGAGAAAAAAGGTAAGGAATACAGCCACAGTCGGCTTGTTTCGGAGCTCACGCTTGGATTTTGGGTCGCTCTTATGGGGAAAAAATACAACAATCAAAATTTCCAGTTTTTCATAATAAAACATATCTTTCACGGTTGTTCGTCGAAACAGAAAAGTTCGTCCGCAATGCAGAAAAATCTTGCTGAAATCCGGTTCCTGCGAAACAGGATAGCCCATCACGAGCGGATTTCACACTGGACTGACTTGGAACAAAAGCATAATTTGATTCTGGATTTTATCCGCTGGATGTCGCAGGATATGCACAAAATAGCAATACGCAATGACACTTTTGAGGCAGTTTACAAAAACGGAATCACACCTTTTAAACTATTTATAGAAAAAGATTTTTAATCTTTCCACGCTTCCGGAAAGTTTTTACGCTACCGAAGATTTTCCAGAAAAACTTTGTTGAGGCTGTCCCAATTTGAAGGATATTCCTCGTTTTTTGTCTGCAGAATCCTTTCGATTTCGGCTATATTCTGCTGAATGAAATCGTCAAGAGTTTTGATGTGTGCTCCTTCAGTCTTCTCCAGATTGTGCTTTTTCGCCTCGAGAAGCCTCATGAAATCGTCTTCGATCTCGCGTGGCATGAAACCCGTGTAAAGTTTTGAAAAAAGTGTCGGCGGCGGGCTTTTCTTGTCGAGGATCCAGCGGCATGCAAAGATCGGGCGCAGAACGTAAAGATATTTTTTGAGGATGACGCTATCCTCTTTGAAATAGGCACGGAGGTTATTCTTCGCTATCGAAATGTAGTGATAAAGCATCCGTTTTTCCGAAAAATATTCGGGTATTATGGTTTTTACCCGATCCCAGTCTCCGGTCGTGCGGTAAACCACCGGCGAATCGGCCCACTCGAAAATCACGGGATTCGATTTTGCAAGAAGCAGAAGCAGCTTTTTTATATCCCAGCCGTTGATGTCGTAAATGTCATTCAACTCATACTCGATAACATCCCTGATTCCTTCAAGTTTTAAGTAGTCGCGGACATCGCGCACATAGACGAAACGCACGTCGTAATCGCTATCGGGCGAAGCAAAACCCCACGCGCGGCTGCCGCTTTCGCAGGCATAAATTATCTTCACACTGCATTTCTGCTCGATTTCCGAAAGTTTTTCTTTGATTGTTTCTTCAATATTTGACATTTTTTTCTCCAAGCCGCAACGTTCCAATTATTTTTCCCTCATTGCAATGCAGAAAAGTTCAAGCGGTAAGTGGCAGTAACCGTTGGGATTTTTGACAAGATACTTCTGGTGGTACTCTTCGGCGGGATAGAAGTTTTCGAGCGGTTTCACTTCGACTGCGAATTTTCCGGCATCTGAGCCGAGAAGCGATTTTTCATCTTTTACGGCCGCAACGATGTCGGCAAGGAGCGTTTCGTCGGTGTAGTAAATTCCTGTGCGGTACTGGATCCCGCAGTCACATCCCTGCTGATTGACTGAGAGCGGATCTATTGCTTTGAAGTAGTAACCGATGAGTTTTTGTGTCGGAAGAACCGTCTCGTCGTATTCGACTTTCACTGTTTCGGCGTGTCCGCTGCCGCCGCAGACATCCTGATAGCTCGGATTTTTACTCTTTCCGTTGGCGTAACCGACGACTGTTGATTTTATGCCGTTAAACTGGTCGAAAAAACGCTGTGTTCCCCAGAAACAGCCCCCTGCAAGATAAATCGTTTTCATCGTTTCCTCCGTTTTTTGCCTTTTTACAGCCTTTTTCTATAATCCCGCGTTTTTATTTGTTCAACTTTTTTAAGGAGAGAAAAATGAAAAAATTTTTTGTTTCTTTGGCAATTTTTTCAGCTTTGATTTTTGTCATCAGCTGCGGCAGCGGCAAAAAAGACAAAAAAGAAAGTGAACCGACTGATGACACAGATGTTATAGAGACTGACGCCGACACGGAACCGACAGACGAGCCGACAAATCCGACGGACGAACCGACGAACCCGACGGACGAACCGACAAATCCGACGGACGAACCGACGAACCCGACAGACGAACCGACAAATCCGACGGACGAACCGACTAACCCGACGGACGAACCGACAAATCCGACAGACGAACCGACTAACCCGACCACACCTACTGCCGAAGAAATCTGCAGCACAGCCGGAGGAAATTGGAATTCAACGGAAAACAAATGCACAAAAACTGTCAGTTGCGGCGAAATACCGATTGCTCACGCTGAATGGAACGGCGAAAATTCTTATTCTCTGGTATATGTAGACGGCGAATGGAACGGCGAAACTTTCACCCCGGCATACAGCGAAACCGAAGGAACTTGCAAATACAAATGTGCAGAGAACTATTACTGGCACGAATCAAACTGTGTAAACGGGTGCGGTAATAATACAGAGGATAATCCGTGTTTAACTATCGATTTTTCTGATAACAACTGCAATCCGACCGGAGCAACAACATTTACCTGCGGCTGCGAAAACGGTTATTACTGGAACAACGATGCGTGCGAACCGACCGAAGAGAAAAAATGCGATCTCGCCGGCGGAGATTGGAACGAAACAGAAAGTAACTGCACAAAAACAGTCAGCTGCGATGAAATACCGGTTGCTCACGCTGAATGGAACGGTGAAGATTCCTACTCTATGGAATATTCCGGTGGAGACTGGATTGGCGAAATTTCCCCTGAATACAGCGAAACCGAAGGAAACTGCAAATACAAATGCTCTGCAAAATATTTCTGGAACGACTCAATTTGCGTCCCCTATCTGGCTAACATATGCACACACCAGAATTTATGTTATAACAACACGGAAACCATCTCATGCCCGGCAGAAGATTCAGCTTTTTACGGTCAGGATGCTCAAAATAACAGCAGCTGCACAGCTCAAAGTTTTACACTTGAAACACCTGTTGAAGAACAAAACGTTATTGTTGACAACAACACCGGTCTTATTTGGGAACCTGCACCGTCTGCCACCACATACTACGGGGATCAGGCAGACCGTCATTGCACAGATTTAAATAACGCTGCCTACGCCGGCATAAACACCTGGCGTGTTCCGCATCCTTTTGAATTTCAGACAATTGTCAATCGCAGCAAAAACGGTCCTGCGACTCACGAAATTTTCACAAATATGCCGGCAGAAGACGGGGTTTTTCTCTGGACAGACAGCGGCTCAAGATATCGTGCTTTCAAGGTTTATTCCGGAACTATAATAAGCCGAAGCTCTTCAACCAAATACAAAGTTGTTTGTGTTTCCGGTAAAGAACTTTATCAGTCGACTGCTGAAGATTTTGAAGTATCCGAAACAACCGTAAAGGATAAACGGACCGGGCTTATCTGGCAGAAAGAAAAAATTACAAACAAGAGCTGGGAACAGGCTCTGACTTACTGCAAGGGTTTGAACAACGAAACAGAAAGCGGCTGGCGCCTTCCCAACATAAACGAACTTATGTCACTGCTAAACTTCAACAAGGAGGAAGAACCTTATTCTTATTTCCCGGAAATAGTTGAAACTACTGATTATAACAGCTTCTGGTCTTCCACAACAGACGCCAGCAATCAGGCACAGGCATGGGCTCTTACTCCCATCTATGGTGAGGTAAGCGCAACAGTAAAGAGTTGGGATCAGAATTTTGTCAAATGTGTTAAAAATGCAGAATAATTTCAGGAGATTACAATGAACAAAGAGTATCAGGTCAAAGACATTGCACAGGCCGATTTCGGCAGAAAGGAGATTGCTCTGGCTGAGATCGAGATGCCCGGACTTATGGCACTTCGTGAAAAATATGCTGAAAAACAGCCGCTCAAAGGCGCCCGTATCACGGGAAGTCTCCACATGACGATCCAGACTGCTGTTCTTATAAAGACTTTAGTCGCTCTCGGCGCCGATGTCCGCTGGGCAAGCTGCAACATTTTCTCGACTCAGGATCACGCCGCTGCCGCAATCGCAGATATGGGTGTTCCGGTTTTTGCGTGGAAAGGTGAAACTATTGAAGAATACTGGCAGTGCACGCTGAAAGCTCTTTCGTTCCCCGGCGGCAAAGGACCTCAGCTCATCGTTGACGACGGCGGAGACGCGACGCTTCTCATCCACAAAGGCTATGCGTGCGAAGAAAATCCCGCTCTTTTTGACGAAAAAGCAGAAAACCGCGAGGCTCAGGCAATACTTGACATTTTGAAAGAAGAATACAAAAAAGATCCGCAGAAATGGCACAAAATCGTTAAGGAAATCAAAGGTGTAAGCGAAGAAACCACGACGGGTGTCCACAGACTTTACCAGATGCTTGAGAAAAACACCCTTCTCTTCCCGGCAATCAACGTCAACGACTCGGTCACGAAGTCGAAATTCGACAACCTTTACGGCTGCAGGGAATCGCTGGCTGACGGTCTCAAACGCGGAACAGACATCATGGTTGCGGGCAAAGTCGTCTGCGTATGCGGCTACGGCGATGTCGGCAAAGGGTGCGCGAAATCGATGCAGGGTTTCGGAGCAAGAGTAATCGTCACCGAGATCGACCCCATCTGCGCGCTTCAGGCAAGCATGGAAGGTTTTGAAGTGAGAACAGTTGAAGAAGTTGTTGATTTTGCTGATATTTTTGTCACTGCCACTGGAAACTGCGACATCATCACCGCAGACCACATGAAGAAGATGAAAAACATGGCGATCGTCTGCAACATCGGCCACTTCGACAACGAAATCCAGGTTGACGCGCTCTACGCAATCCCCGGAATTAAGAAAATCAACATCAAACCGCAGGTCGACCGCATCGAATTCCCCGACGGACACTCGATCATCCTTCTCAGCGAAGGAAGGCTTGTCAACCTCGGCAACGCGACAGGACATCCGAGCTTCGTAATGAGCAACTCCTTCACGAATCAGGTTCTGGCACAGATGGATCTCTGGCAGAACGAATACAAACTCGGCGTTTATATCCTTCCGAAGCACCTCGACGAAGAAGTTGCAAGACTCCACCTTGCAAAACTTGGCGTCAGCCTCACAAAACTCACGCAGAAACAGGCTGATTACATAGGTGTCAAAGTCGAAGGTCCGTACAAAGCGGATCACTACAAATACTAAAAAATTTCTAAAATATCGCTTAGATTTCTATTTTCAGACCGTCAACAGCCGGAAGAATATTTTCAGGCAGTTTTTTTAAAGTTTCAGCATAGTCGAAATTATGGCTCATGTGAGTGAGATATGCTCTCTCCGGAGCCAGATACTTTATCAGGTCAAGGATTTCATCAAAACTGAAGTGTGTCGGGTGCTTTCTATAAACAGTTGAGGAAATTGCAAGGATTTTAGCTCCTTTTGCCTTGTCGAGTTCTTCCGGTTCTATCGAATTTATGTCGGCAAGAAGAGCGAAATCTTTGAAACGCAGACTTGTGACAATTGTTTCTCCGTGTTTGTGACGAATCGGAAGAAAAGTTAAATCTTTAAAAATAACAGGTTCTTTTTCAACGAAAACCGGTTTCAGGAAAGGGCGCGGGAGATATTCGTTCTCGAAAAAAAGATATGGGAAGCGCTGCTGTGCTATCTCGAAAGTTTCGCGGCTTAAAAAGAAGGGAAGCGGCTCGTCATTTTTGAACGATGCCATTCTGAGGTCGTCTATTCCGGCAAAGTGATCGCTATGTGCATGAGTGAGCCAGCCCGCATCAATATGCGATACCCGAGATTTTAAAAGTTGTTGCCTGATTTCATAGGGAAAATCTATCTGCATAACGGTTTCGTTTTCAATCAGAGTCATCGAAAATCTCGTGCGGCGGTTGCGTTCGTCGGTCAGTTTGCAGACATCACAGTTGCAGAAAAGTTGAGGGACTCCGGTAGACGAGCCCGTTCCGTTAAAAATCACAGTCGTCACTTGAACAATCCTTTCAAAAAGGTCACAATTTTTGAACGCTGCTTTGCGTTTAAAGCCCGTTCCAAATCTTCTATCAGATTATTTTTTTGCCGTATTTTTTCCTTGAGACGGAGATTCTCCTTTTCCAGTCTTGCTATTTTTTCTTCCAAAGTTTCATTCTGCGGCACAGTTTCATCAGCTTCTTCGTCATTTTTATCCTCAGTCGCCGCAGTTTCTTCTGTAGTTTCGTTCTCTTCCTCCGGCTGAACACAGGGCACCAGGGTTTTATCGTCGTCTTTCACTTCATCGGCTTCACCGCGGTCGGAAATTTCTTCGTCAGACTCTGTTGAAGGAATTTCTTCTTCAGGTTGCTTGCGGAGATCTAAAATTTCATTCCGTTTTTTTTCGAGTTCTTCAAGTTCCATACAGGTGAAAGGCTGTTCCAGGTTCCATGACTGGTGGCTGTCGCCGTCTTTAAATACAAAAGTGATTTTGATTGAAGATTTTGTCTGACAGAATTCCTCGATATCCTTTTTTGAAGGAATAATTTTGGAAGAGTATTCAATAACAGTTTCGCCGTATTCGATAATTATGCTGAAAAAAGGCTGCGGACAGTTCTGGATACATGAGCAGAGCAGTATTTTTATAGTGGAAGGGACATTGTCGGCAAGAAGCCATGTAACGAGCTCTCTTTGTTCGTTAAATGTTGTTATTGCACGGTATTTGTTAAGATAGTCCTGTATTTTTATGATTTTGAGGTTTGCCTGTTTCTGTTGACTCTGATCAAAAGAAATCATGTTGCGCATCGCCGGTTTAGGGTCAATATTGTGGGTAAAGCAGAAAGCTTTGATCGCAGATTTCTTTGCGCTGACATACTGTAGTTTTGCTGTTTCGTCGAAGTGAATGTTGTTGTTGCTGTCTATGGAAAAATCGATATTGCCCATAACGAAAAACATTAATGTTTTCGATTGCTTGTTAAGAAAAAAAGGAATATATGGGTATTCGGAATCTAACTTTTTGAACCATGCTTTGTATGCGGACTCCTGTAATTTCTGAGAAAAGTCATAGGAACTTAATTTGTCAAACTTTATGAAGAAATTGTTTTCATTTTCCGCAGAAAGCCTGCTGTCGGGTGCAATATTGTCGAGAGCGGTTTTCAACTTTGAAATATCACCGTTCAGGATTTCTTCTTGTGTAATCTTGAAGTCCATTCCTTGCTCCGTTCATTCCCTAACCAAATCTCATTTCCATTATCACAAATGAGAGTTGTTTTCCAGTGTTTTTGTCGCTTATTTTGCGTTTAATTTGCTTTTGTGACGGTTGTAAAGAAGCATGGCCGCAATCGAAAGAACGCCGAAGGACGAAAGGACGATCCAGATTTTCCACGGAGCGTAGGCATCCCAGAGAAGCTGGTTGGCAGCATACTTGTCAAGGCCAGTAAGCTCTTGAAAATACGGAAAAAAGTCGAAGGTGTCAATGTTCATTTTCGCGATCGTTTCTGGCAGAAGTCCGTCTGGATTCGCTGCTTTGTAGTTGTCAACAACCTTTACAAGCGTTTCAAGCGGAACCTTTTTGACATCAAGAAGATACTGCTTCGTAATCTGGAGTTTGTTGGCGAAAGCGTCGTAAAGCGGGCCGGAGACAACGTTTCCGACGATCCAGCCGACCGCGAAAGGAATGTTTGAAAGCCCCATGTAAAGTGCTTTTTTGTCAGCCGGTGCATTGACTCCGATATATTCGCTGAATTTGGGCGAGCAGGTCATTTCGCCGAGGCTGAAAAACGCTATACAGATAGCGGTGACAACACCAGCCATCGTGATCCCGGCACAGAAAAAGGCGATAGTTGTAAGGCATATTCCGGCAGTTATCGCGACAAGGCGAGGGAATTTGCCCGTGACGACACTCCACGGAACGACAAAAAGGACGATGCAGAGCGAATTGATGTTGATGAACTGCTCAGCTTTGACACTGCCGTTATCGGTCATAAACGAAGGCAGAATTTTTGCCAGATCGCGGCTGTCAGTCCACTGGTCGATGAAATTGGGGTAAAGATCCCAAAGCTGCATGAACATGAGCCAGAAACCGCTGAAAATAAGGAGGAAAATCATGAAATCCTTGTCTTTCAAGGCAGTCCATGTGTCGTTGAGCGCATCTTTCGCGGATTTTGTAGCCTTTAATTTATCGGGTTCTTTGAAGAAGAAAGTCGCCGGAATGTAGTTGCAGGCAGTGACTATCGCCGCCGCATAGAAAACGTAGCTCCATGTGTAGCCGTCGGTGTCGTTTCCGCGCAGAGTGCTTGCCATGATCGGGGCTAAAAGACCTCCGATGTTGACGACCCAGTAAAAAATACCGTATCCGACAGAACTGTTTTCCTCAGTTACCGAACTTGCGACCGTTCCCTGAATTGGCGGCTTGAAAATCGCGGTTCCTGTTCCGACTGCGATTCCCGCGATCATCATGCTCCAGAAACCGGCAGCGTTCGCCATCAGAATGTAGCCGAAAACATTGGTCGTAAAGGCAATGTAAAGACTTTTACGGTAGCCCAGGTAGTTGGCAAAAGAACCGCTAAGCATCGGAATAAGGCTCTGGCATGCCGCCCAGACACCGAAAATAAGCCCTTTTTCAGTGAAGGTGAGCCCGAGACCGTGCTTGTCGGCAGTCGCTATCATCCAGAGCGGAAGAACCGCACGCACCGAGAAAAACGCGAGCCTCTCGAACATCTCCATGATGTTGGCAATCCAGAAATTCCTCTGAAATCCTGTAACCTGTGATTTGAAACTCATATCAACCTCTCAATAAAAATGCAGCCGCTTTATATCGGAATAACGTTGTATCGGCAAGATTTTTGCGCCTACGGTAAAAGATTTATGTTTTATGCGTAAAATGAGTGTCAGCGGCTCAAAACGCACACTGTTTCAAAGTGAGGAGTATCCGGAAAAAGGTCGATGAGATACAAATGTTTCACGTGAAACCCTTTTACGAAGAAGGTCTTGAGATCTCTTACCAAATTGGGCGGTTCGCAAGCGATGTAAATAACGTGGTCAGTGCTGTTGCTGATGATTTCGGAAAGTTTTGCTCCGAGTCCGGCACGCGGCGGGTCTGCCACGACGAGGTCTGTTTTTTCCAATTTTTGAAGTTTGTAAGCATCGATTTTTGCGATTTTTACCCTGTTTCCGAGGTTTTCTGCGTAACTTCTACATGCTGCCGGTTCGATTTCATAGCCTGTCGTTTTTATCCCTTTGTCAGCGAGAAAAAGCGAGAAGAGACCGCTCCCGCAGAAGAGATCAACCGCATTTTTTGCATCGGTTTCCTCAGCTTTGCGCATGACGAGTGAGCACATTATTCCGGCACCTTCTTCCGATGACTGGAAAAAGCTGTCGCGGCGGATCTTCATGATTTTTCCGTTTACAGATTTTCTCAAAGTATCGCTTCCGGGCATGAAATCTCCGGTAAATTTTGAATATTCAAACTGCGTATCGCCGTGCCGTTTCGGGATATCAGCCTCTATTTTTTCAAAAAACACAGGGTCTAAAAGCGGGCAGCTTTCAATCTGAATGAAATCGCTGCTCCTTTTTTTGCGGTATGCCGGTTTTCCTTTGAATGAAAAGAGTTTCGCGCGTGTCCTGAGCCCTGTTTCGCCGGGAGTTATGACAATTGGATCGATCTCGCAGCTGATCTGATTCTGCTTTAAAAGTTCCGCGAAAATCTCTTTTTTGATTCTGAGCTGCGCAGGGTAGGAGATGTGCTGAAGCGAGCATCCTCCGCAGATCCCGTAGTGCGGGCAGAGCGGTTTTCTGCGCTCGGGCGAGGCTTCAAGGAGCTCGAAATCTTCAATGTAAAAGAAACTTTTTTCTTTGACCGCGCTTTTGATTTCGACCGTTTCGCCGGGGCAGGTGAACGGCACGAAAAAAGTTTTTCCATCAGCCCAGCCGATCCCGCAGCCGTTCGAAATTATCTTTGCGATTTTGACTTCCGTCATTTTTCAAATCCTGCCAGACCCGCTTTGAAAGCGGTGATCAGCATGATTGACTTGGCGTCAACGATCTGTTTTTCTTCGATCATTTTCCATGCTTCTTCGGGTGTCACTTCGAGTATTTCAAGGTCCTCGTCGATTTCGGGAAAGAGTTTGCGCTCGCCTTCGGGAATTTTTTCGACTAAAGCTGTGAAATAGTGCATGTATTCGTCACTGCAGCCGCATGAGGTGTAGGCTTCGAAGGTCTTTTTAATTTTTATCGGGCGGTAGCCGGTCTCTTCCTCAAGTTCCCTGATTATGCAGTGCGTCGGATCTTCGCCTTTGTCGATTTTTCCCGCCGGAATCTCATAAATCCAGCGGTCAATCGGCGTGCGGTACTGCTTTTCGAGAAGGATTTTACCCTCTTTCGTGATAGCTAAAATCGATGCGGTTCCGCAGAACCTGATGATTGAATGGTGAACCCTTCGTCCTGATTTGTCGAGTTCGACCTCCGACACTGTAAAAACCCGCATGTCTGCGACTTGTTTTTCTGAAATTATCGTGTTTTTTGCCATGTTTTACCTCACTTTTTCGGTTTAAATCCGCAAAGTATTCTCGCGTCATTGTATTCTTTTGTGTGATTGCCTGATGAATCCCTCATTACAAGGAGCTTTTGTTCAGTTTTTGTCTCGGAAAAAGATGCCAAAAATATCGAAATAAGCGCCTGCTTTCCCTCCTTCGGAATGAAGTCAACCCTTGAATTGATGAACATTCCGCAGTTTTTGGCTGCGGCGTAAACCCTGGAAGCGTATAAAAAAGGATACACTGTTATGAAAAACCCCTTTTCTGAAAGGTGTTTCGCGGCAGTTTTGAAGTAATCGTCAATGCTTCCGTTGAGTTCAAAACGGGCTGCCGCCTTGTCATCGTTTTCACTGATCGGCCCTTCAGCACTCTGGTAGTATGGCGGTGTCGAAGTGATGAGATCAAATTTTTCGTCAAGAGCCAGCTCGCGCAGATCTCCGTGGATTATGTGAAATCTATTTTTAAGACCGTTGATCTCAAGCGATTTTTCGGCAAGTTCATAGCGGTTCGGTCTGATTTCGATGCCGATGCCGCTCAAAGCAGGGAATTTCCATAAAACTATCATGGGAACGCTTGCAAGGCCGCTTCCGAGGTCGAGAAAGCGCGACGGCGGGTTGGCCGAAACCGTTTTTATCGCAAGCCATGCGGTCAAAAGGTCATCTGTGCTGTAACGCTGCCCGTTTTCAGGTTGAAAAATCTTGAAATTACCCGATAATGTGTCGCATCTGGTCATGTTTCACCGCGTCAGAACTGAAGATCAGCGCTTCCGAGAATGCTTTTGCCGGAGTAGGCGAAGCGCGTTATCACGCTTTTGAGTTCGCGCACGTTGCCTGGCCAGTCGTAGGATACGAGTTTTTCCGCGGCGGTTTCTTCAATAACGAGTTCTCTGCCGCTCAGAGCGCGGTACAGGTGCTTCGCAAGCGGGATGATGTCGTCTTTGTGTTCGCGCAGAGGCGGGATCTGGATGTGAAGAGTCGAAACTCTGTAGAAAAGGTCTTTTCTGAAAGTCTGTGCCGCGACTGCATCTTCAAGATTTTTGTTAGTCGCAAGAACGAGGTTCACGTCAACTGTCCTTCCGACACCGCTTTCGCCGACTTTGCGCACTTTCCAGTCTTCAAGAACGCGGAGAAGTTTCGACTGAAGATTTATCGGAATTTCAGCGATTTCATCAAGGAAGAGGGTGCCTCCGTCAGCCTGCATGAATGCGCCGTCACGCTCTTCCGCGCCGGTAAAGCCGCCCTTTGCCGTGCCGAAAAGCTCGCTCTCTGCCAGTGTTTCAGGGATGCTCGCTGCGTTGTAAGTGATGAAAGCCCCTTTTCTGCCGCTTGTTTTGTGGATAAATTCGGCGAAGACCTCTTTACCCGAGCCGCTTTCGCCCGAAAGAAGGATTATCGGATGGTTGCGGAAAAGAACGGGCTGGTTGAGCCAGTTTTCGATCTGCTCGAAATATGGCGAAAGGCTGCCTGCGAGGAAAGTTTCGCTCGTTTTTTCCTTGTTGATTTTTATTGTGACATCGTGCCTTCCGGCAATCGAAAGGTTATATTTGCCTTCTTCAAGAATGCCGCTGTTGATCCTGACGCCGTTTACCCACGTGCCGTTTTTCCCTGTGTTGATGAAGTTTACACCTTTTTCCTGCATTTCGAGAATGACGTGTTCGCTTGAAACCTCGTTGAAGGCTACGGAAATATCAGCGTTTTTCCTGCCGATAACGATTTTGCGTCCGGGCCTGAAAACAAAAGTTTTGTGCATTCCTTCGTAGGTTGTCTCGATGTTCTTGAACTCGGTCGGTTCATCCTCGATTATCAGTGTGTTGCCCGCTTTGGAAGGGGCTTCGTCCGCAGCTGAAAGAACGGAAAGATTTGATGTGGGCGAGAATGAAAAGCTGAAATCCTGAAGTGAGAAAACGTCGGAATTCTCGAAAACTTCGCCGCCGGAAACTTTTTTACCGTTGAGTTTGAACTCGCCGGATGCCGGATAAAGGCACCATGAGTAGTCTTTTTTCTCGAAGTTGAACTCTTTGCGCATCACGAGCTCGCAACTTTGGAGTTCCTGAGGGAAGAGAATGTCGCCCTCGCTGCCGCCGATGACGATTTTTTTTCTCGCACTGTTTATATAAAAGGAAAAAAGATGCTTAATACCTCTATATATAAGAAGATACATGCAAACCTCAAAAATCAAAACCGCAATATTTTAATAAAGAAAGAGAAAAAGACAAGAATTGATCGTGACGACGTCACGTTGTTACGTCGTCCGATGTTTTTTTAGCCGCCGTTTGTCTTTCTTTTGATGCGGCTTTTTTTATCGTTACGACGTCACGTCGTTTCGTCGTTACGTTTTGCCGCCGGTCGATATGTCGAAATAACGAAATATTGATATATCGAGCGGCGGCGAAATATTGAAATATCGGAATAACGACATAAAAGTGTTTTGCGGTGGCAAAAAATTGTCCAGTAAAATCCGTCAGTTGTGCAAAAAAAGGAAAAAAGTGAAAAAAATAATTTGAC
>DBYV01000013.1:0-19055 GCA_002310995.1 bacterium UBP6_UBA1177
ACCGAATATATGAAAATTGCGCTTGAACTTGCTGAAAAAGCAAGAGAGATGGGCGAAGTTCCCGTCGGCGCGATAGTGGTCTTTGAAAATAGAGTAATCGGAAAAGGATTCAACAAACGAGAATCTGCCCAATCACCCCTTTCCCATGCGGAAATCGAGGCAATAAGCGAAGCAGCCGCTTATTTAAAAAGCTGGCGGCTTGAGGATTGCGAGCTTTATGTCACTTTAGAACCATGCATAATGTGCAGCGGTGCTATAGTGCAGTCGCGAATTCCCAGAGTTTACTTCGGTGCGAGAGATCCGAAAGCGGGAGGAGTGAGATCGCTCTACACGCTTTTAGAAGATGAGCGCTTAAATCACAGGGTGGAAGTCGTTGAAGGGATTCTGGCTGAAGAATCTGCCGAACTTCTTTCAGGTTTCTTTCGGGAAATCAGGGAAAAGCAGAAACTTTTGAAAAAGCAGTCTGAATCCGAAAATCTTGAATAACACGGAGAGATGTCCGAGTGGTCGAAGGAGCCTGACTCGAAATCAGGTGCGCTCTTTACAGGGTGCCTGGGGTTCGAATCCCTATCTCTCCGCCATATTTTTTATCTTTTTCCGGTTCATGGAGAGGTGTCCGAGAGGCCGAAGGAGCACGATTGGAAATTGTGTGTAGGCTTATCCCCTACCGTGGGTTCGAATCCCACCCTCTCCGCCATTGTGGCCGGGTGCCGTACAACAAGCCCCGCAAACCCCGTCAGGTCCGAGAGGAAGCAGCGGTAGCGGATCGTTTGTGTGTTGCGGTTTCTCCGGCCTTCCTTTTTTATATTTCACTGATTTTAGTGATTATTTCTTCAATTTTTTGAATATTTTCAGCGTTGAATTTTATCGTGCGTTCACCTTGGAACGAGCCTTCGTTTTCATCAAGAAAATCGAATAAAACATCCATGCTTTTCGGAATAAACGAAACGCCCAGAGTTATTGAGAATTCGTTTTTCCCTACTGAAATCGCGGCTGCTCCACACTTTATAGCCAGAATTTTTATGCGTGTTAAGCTCATCAGATTTTCGGTTTCATCAGGGATTTTGCCGAACATTTCAGTCATGGTGTCGCGCATCCAGCCGAGTTCGTCAAGCGAGCGCAAATCCGCGATTTTTCTGTAAAAACCCATTCTGACTTCGGTATCAGCGATATAGCTTTCGGGAATTGTGGCATTGAGGTCGGTCGAAATTTCAAAGTCGTTTTCAATGTGAGGAATACCGTTTTTGAGCTCATCTATCCTGTTTTTCAGCATCTCAAGATACATGTCGTAGCCGACCCCTTTGAGTTTTCCTGACTGGCTTATGCCCAGAATGTTGCCGCCGCCGCGGATGTTCAGATCCTCCATTGCAACATCGTAGCCGTGACCAAGTTTATCAAAACGCTTGATCGTCGAAAGACGGGCGCACGATTCCTGTGTCAGATTGTTGAGATTAGGAACGAAAAGATAGGCCTTGGCTTCGCGGTTCCATCTGCCGACCCTGCCGCGAAGCTGGTAAAGCTGTGCCATGCCGAACATATCAGCACGATTGATGATTATCGTGTTGACAAGCGGGATATCGATACCCGATTCAATGAGCGAAGTAGCAAGCAGCAGATCGTAATCGCGGTTTACGAAGGAAACCATAACTTTTTCAAGCTGCTCAGGCTCCATCTGGCCGTGGGCAACAGCGATCCTGAGATTCGGAATGAGCTGCTGCAACCTTAATTTTATGTCGTTAAGCCCTGCGACACGGTTGTGGACAAAGTAAACCTGGCCGTCACGCGCAAGTTCGGCAAGAATCGCATCTTTAATGATCTCCTCGCTGTATTCTAGCACGAAAGTCTGGATATTTTTCCTGTCGCTCGGGGCAGTCTTGATGAAAGAGGACTTTCTTATGCCGAGAAGCGACATCTGGAGCGTTCTCGGAATCGGTGTCGCAGTCATAGAAAGTGTCGCGACATCACGCTTCATCTCCTTGATCTGCTCTTTATGAGTGACTCCGAAACGGTGTTCCTCGTCGATAACAAGAAAGCCCAGATCGCGGAATTTCACATCCTTTCCGAGAAGTCTGTGAGTGCCGACAAGAATATCTATCTTCCCGAGTTCCAAGTCATTAAGTATTTGTTTTTGTTTGGATTTATCATAAAGACGCGAAAGCATTTCAATTCTTACGGGAAGTTTCGCGAAACGCTCCTGAAAAGTACGCAGATGCTGGAATGCAAGGACTGTCGTCGGGGCAAGAACCGCCGCCTGCTTCCCGTTTGCTACAGCTATCATGCAACCGCGCATGGCGACTTCTGTTTTTCCGAATCCTACATCGCCGCAAAGAAGCCTGTCGGTGATCTCGTGCCCTGCGAGATCGGCCTCAAGTTCATGGATAGAACGCGCCTGGTCGGGAGTCTCGCGGAAAGGAAAATCCCTCAAAAATTCGTAATAAAGCGGCGTATCGACCTTCATCGACTCGGCTCTTTCGACACTTCGCTGCGCGTAAAGTTCCAGAATCGCGGCCGCGACTTTCTCAATCTCGCGCTGGACACGGTTCATTGTCTGCTGCCAGAGAGCGTTGCGGATCGAACTTATCTTCGGAAACACACCTTCTTCCCAGCGGTAACGGTAAATATAGTGCATATTGTAAACAGGAATGTAAACTCTGTCATCATTTTCGTAGCGCAAAACAAGACAGTCCGTGCCATTCACGACACTGGTCCCTTCATAAACCCCGATACCGAATTTGTAGTGGACCACGAATTCGCCCGGTTTTAATGAATTAAGTTCAAATATTCTGTTTTCAAAATATTCTTCGTTTCTTACTTCTCTTTTTTTATTTTTTGAAACAGATAACTTGAATATTTCAGAAGAAAGAAACGCTGTTCCGAAATCAGGCACAGAGATAATTTCATCCGGAGCGAACCACTCTTTTCTATCGAGAAGAAAAACGTTGTCATAGTTCAGTTTCAGAGGAAGAGTGTCGATTTCGACCATGGGAATATCGTTTTTTTCTCCGATGTCCTTAAGGACATCTATCTCGTTCGGCTTGGCAAAAACAGCCAGACCGCCGTTTTCCTTGAATAATTTGTTAATGACAAAAGCGGGATCGCTCTGAAGTTTCTGAGGAACAGCCTTGTGCGTAACGACAAATTTTTCTATTGTTTCAGCCGACGAAAAAAATGAACTTACTTCAATATCGAAATCTCTTTTTTCATTGGAAAAGCAACTTTTTATTTCAAAGGGAATAAAATGTCCTTCTTCGATTCTTTTTTTCCTTTCCGTATCAATTTTATTAAAATCATCTTCAACATAAGTTTCGGCTTTCAACTTTTCGAAGCGGACAGTTTTCGCCTTGAACCGCGAATAAATTGTCCCATCTCCGGCGATGAGCGGAAAGATGTCCCACTTCGGCAGAGTTCCGGACGAGACGAGCTCTTCGGTTTCAAGAAGCTGTTGAGTCGAAAGCCCCTCACCCTTTTCTTCTAGCACTTTCTGCCAGTCATTCCTAAGAATTTCAGGAAACATGAGCTGCGGTATGGAAACTTCGTCTAACATCTTGCCGTTTCTCTGATTCGAAAGCCAGAAAAGCGAAATATTTTCAAGCTCTTCATCGAAGAATTCAAGACGAACTCCCTTACCCGTAATGAAAACGCCGATATCGATGATATCGCCTCTAACCGCAAATTCGCCTGCGTCGCGGACAATCTGGACCTTCCTGTATCCGAGTCCGGCAAGCGATTTGGCGACATCCGAAATCCTGTAGTAAGAGTTCTTTTTGAAGTTAAGTTCAGCCGAGTTATCGGGAAGAAAGAGCCTTCCGCCGAGCGGAGTAGTCACGATCACATCCGGATTTGAGCCGATTTCGGCATACGCTTTCTGGGCATCGCCCTCTTCACCGCTCCTTTCAAGCAGGAGAAACTGCGGCGCGAAAAGGAGAGTTTTGAGCCGGAATGCGCTCAAAGCCGAAAAGAGAGCCGAAGCATCCCTGAAATTCGGCATTTCGACAATCAACTTGCCGTATTTATTGAACAAATCAACAGTAACCACCGGGAAAGCATCCGGCGAAGTCTCGATAAACTGAGTCATTCCGCGCCCTCAAAACAACTTGGCGCGTGATTTTAAGGAAAAAACGGTGAAAAACAAGATTTCGTTATTATCGATTCGCCGCTTCTCGATATTTCGAAATTTCGATATTTCGATATTTCGACAAAGAATGGCGGCGTCGACAAAATTATTGCTTTTCTTCGCGCAGGAACCATAATTTATGGCCATTTTTGATGTGGAGGCTTTTTGGATATTTACGGCGGCGGTACAACTTTTTCACTTTTGAGCGATGAAAACACGAGGGCTGACACTCTTGTATCATCGCTTCTCGGGCTTTCTAGAGCCTCTGTCCAGCGCAACATCCGCAACGAAAACCTCTCCGTGAACGGAAAAATCGTCACTAAATGCAGTTTCTCCAAATTCGCGAAAGGCGATACCTTAGAATTCGAGGCGGATACACCGGAACAGGTTTCAGCCGAACCCGAAGATATTCCGCTGGACATAGTTTTCGAAAATGACGATTTCATCATAGTCAACAAACCGGCGGGGCTTCTTGTTCATCCCGGCAACGGCCATCCGAAAGGCACTTTACTAAACGGTTTAGTCAACTATTTGAATTTACAGGACAAATCAAAAGACAACCCGAATTTCAGGGCTGGGCTTGTTCACAGAATTGACAAGGACACTTCAGGGCTTTTAGTCATCGCAAAAACGGAAAAGATTCTTACCGAACTTCAGGAAAAGTTCTCGCGCCATGACATTGTGCGGGAATACACCTGTATTGTTTGGGGAAAACTCAAAGAGCCAAAAGGAACCGTCGAGACCTTCCACGGCAGAGACCCGAAGAACCGTCTAAAATTCAGCCCGAACGTGAAAAACGGCAGAAAAGCGATAACCCACTACGAAGTCATTGAGGAATTCAAATACGCTTCCCTGCTAAAGATCACGCTGGAAACCGGCCGCACCCACCAGATAAGGATGCACATGAGCTTTCTCGGGCATCCGATTATAAACGACGGGCTTTACGGCGGAATAAGGAAATCTCCAGACGCAATGCTGAACAAGCTGCTCTCAACATCTGGAAGGCAGCTTCTTCATGCCGGAACGCTGGGATTCAACCTTGCAGGGAAGGATTTTCTCTTCAAAACACCTCTGCCTGAAGATATCGTAACGATAAAAAAATACTTGGAAAATATTTCATTCAAACAAATTACAGGAGGTTAAAATGGCATCAAGAACAGCCCTTGTTTTAGAGACGAATCCAGTCATAACGGAAAGATATCTCGATTACACGCACGATTCCGACTGGCGCATCATGCTGAAAGACTCTCTGAACGGTTTTCTCGAAAAGCTGCAACATGAGAAATTCAATCTCATCGTAGCGGAGGAATCGCTTCTGCCGCAGGGGATAATCCAGATGATGAAAGCAACCGGGATTCCGTTTCTTCTCGCCACAAATACAAAAAATCCGGAAATTCCAACTTTGCCGAGAAACTTCAACCGCACCGAACTGCTGACGGTTTTCGACAGACTCGTTCCAAAAATACAGGACGAGCAACCTGCTGAAGAAGATGCAAAAAAAGGAGAAAATGCGGTAAACGAACTCCTTTCAGGTCTTGAAGATGAAGAGGAAGCTTTTGAGCTTACTTCAGATGCGGTTGTGATGGAAGCAAAAAGGCCGCAAAAGAATCAGGCGGAATTGGATTTGGACACTTCTTCGGCAGAGTTTTTCGGGGAAGACAATCTTTTTGAAGAACAAAACGACGACCTCTTCAGTGACGGAAACGCCGGGAAACCTGCTGATCTATTCGGAGGACAGAACAAAAAATCAAAAGAACCTAAAGATCTCTTCGGCGAGGGCGAAAAATCTGAAGAACTGGAAGATCTTTTCGGAGATATAACAAAACCGAACGACCTTTTCGGTAAAAAAGACAGTGAACCAGAAAAAAACAAAGAGAACAGCGATGCGACCGCTTCAGATCTCTTAAAGGAAGAGACTGTCGAAAGCAAACAGGGAACTTCTTTCGCTCCGCCTTCATTTGACAGTCTGTCTGCTGAAAAGAGCGATATCGACAGTTTTGTAAACTCGCTTTCTCTCGAGAAGGAAATCGAAAAAGAAGAGGAATACGATCCCGGTGAAAAAACGCTTGGAACCGCAGTAGAAACTTTTGCAAATAAAACAGCGATCTCTGGAAACGCGGCTGATACCAATGCAATAAGAGCAGAGGTTTCAGCATGGCTCGAAAAGAACGCAAGAAGCATAATTAAAGAGATCGTACTCGAACAGCTTGAATCGCTTTCAGGTAAAAAAAATGATTAAACGGGTGGTTTCTCTAGATATAGGAATGAAGTTCGTCGGTGTCGCGGCAACCGACCCAACATGGAATTTTCCTGTAATAATCGGTACTTTACAACGAAAAGACTCTATTAAGGACGATCTGGAGAGGCTTGGTAAAATGCTTGATTTCGATATCGCCGCGTTCGCAATAGGTCATCCGATTCAAAGCAATGGCGTTGAAGGTTCATTTATGCCGGTAATCAGAGGTTTCGAGCGGAGACTAAAAGAAATTTACGAAAACATCCCCTTTTTCGGAGTTGATGAATTCGGCTCTTCTAAAGAGGCGATCGAAATAAAAAATGTAAAAACGAGAAACTACCGCGAAAAAAAACGTTCCGGCGTTATAGATTCGACGGCAGCCGCCGTTATCCTCGAAAGGTTCATGGATTCGGCCGATTTCAAAAAACTGAAGGAAAGTTTTATGGAGAAATGAAATGGGAAAACTTACGGGCAAAGAGAAAAAATATCTGCGCGGCTTGGCACATGCGCTTAGTCCTGTCGTCCTTATAGGAAGAAACGGCTATACAGATCAGGTAGAAACACAGATTGATGAAGCTCTGAAGGCTCACGAGCTGATAAAAATCAAATTCATCGACTATATCGACGAAAAAAAGGAGATCGCAGCCGAAATCACCGAAAAGCTGAAATGCGAATGCTGCGGCTCGATCGGGCACACATTCATTTTTTTCAGACAAAATGAAGATGCCGACAAAAGAAAAATAGTATTTTAACATCTTTGTGTCTGGGAACGCTTGGTTAAGTATCGGTTTTTATTATTACTTTTTTTATTTTTTATGATATCGCCAATTTACTGTGCCGATATCGTAGAAGAAGTAATATGGGATAGTCCGCTCAACTATTCGGACTTTGCGAGGCTTGTAAAAATCAAGGAAAATGAGCCTTTGTCGATCAAAAAAATCAGGCGAACCGTCAAACTGCTCTATGCTTCAAAAAAGTTCGAAAAAATAGACGTATATTCGGAAAAATCGGGAAACGGCAAAGTAAAAATCACAATTTCGGCACGACCGCAGCTCATCATCAAAAAAATAAAAATCAAAGGGAACTACCACATTCCGGACAGAGAGCTGAAACTCGCCTCCGGAATCGGGCTCAACTCGCTCTATTTCGAGGACAATCTCACGAAAATCCGCGAAGAAATCATCTACTATTACCGCGAGAACGGTTATTTCTCGGTACTGGTGAACATCGCGACTGAAAAAATCTCCCCTACTGCAATCAAAATGACAATCGATGTCAAAGAAGGTCTTCAGGAAAAGATAAAAAAATTTTCTCTTAAAGGAAATTTCAACAAAACCGAATTCAAAAAGCTGAAATTCGATCTCGAAGCGGCATTCAAAGGAACTCCCTATACCGACAAAAACATTACTGAAATCGAATACTTCATAATAGACAGATACAAGGAGGAGGGTTATCTCAACATCGCGGTATCTTCGGATAAACACAGGAACGGGCTTATCGTACTCACAGTCAATAAAGGAAGTCATTTTTCGATAAACATCGAAGGAGCCTACGCTTTTTCGCCCGACACGGTGAAAAAGGTGATAAAGGATATCCCGAACTACCATTTCGACACAGTGGGAATACAGAAAAAGCTCGAAATTCTTTATCACACCTTTGGTTTCCATGATGCTGAAATCAAAGCCGAAATACTTGAAAGAACTGTTTCCAACGAGGCTTTCAGTATCATCAATGTAAAAATCAAGGAAAAAGAACGGCGGTTTATCAACGAAATCGTAATCAATGGCGTCGGTAGCGAAAAGAACAGAAAAATTGTTACAAAAAGGCTCAGCGACTTTATTTCGGACAGAATTGACGAGGAAAACTTTCCCCGCGTTATAATAAACAGAACCACAACCGGCGGCGGATACATTGATTCCGACGGAAAGAGAGAGCCTACCTTGAAAGACAGCCAGAAGGACAAAATCATCCGTCCTGATTCTCCGCACGGAATTCCGAAAGCTTATCTCGAAGAAATACGTGAGATCACTGAAAAAATTTACCAGAACGACGGTTACGCCGATGTCGAAGTCGAAAACGCTCAGATTGTAGACAAAGACGGTAAACTCTCGCTGAATATCGATGTTACCGAAAACACGCAGTATTTCCTTTCAGGCGTAGAGGCGTTTTCAGGCGATGAAAAGCT
This sequence comes from bacterium UBP6_UBA1177, assembly GCA_002310995.1. Classification (GTDB taxonomy): domain Bacteria; phylum UBP6; class UBA1177; order UBA1177; family UBA1177; genus UBA1177. The sequence goes on from DBYV01000013.1 coordinate 8,536, forward strand.
CGACAAGGCTATGAAAAAGAAACTAAAGCTGCCGAAGCCTGTTCCTTTCAATGAGAGAATTGTCCAGGCTTACCAGAAGAGAATAACCGATTTTCTCACAAATGAAGGATATATCTTCCAGCTTGTGACACATGAGGAAAAAACCGAAGGGGACAAGATTTTCCTTTCGTTCCATGTCGAATATCTATTCAAAGTCAAAGTCACTGAAGTTGTCATTGCTGGAAACTACCTTACCACAACATGGGTTGTGCGCCATATTCTCCGTATCGATCCCGGCGATGTCCTTGACGGAAATTCGTTCCAGTACAGCAGAAGAAATATGCTGCAGACAGGTATTTTCCAGTCGGTTGATATCGATTTCATAGACCCTGAGTTTCCTAACGAAGAGAAGGATTTGGTAGTTTCGGTTAGCGAATCTGAACGTTTCAGAATCTCGCCAGGTGTCGGAATAAGCACAGACGAAGGTGTCAGGGCTATCGGCACATTCGAGTGGAAAAACATGGCTAAATCGGGTGTTTCCTCAAAAATCAGCCTCAAAGTTTCAAAAAAAATCGAATTTTTTATGAATGACCGCTTCAAAAAATACTACTCGGAAGACTTCACGGACTGGCAGCAGACAGAAAGAAAAGTTAATCTCACATTTCTGTTTCAGGATACATACATTCCGAAGATTCCGCTTTCGGCACAGATTGATGCGTTCCACGTCCACGATATCCGAAGCAACGGCGGCCTTCCCTACATGATCGACAAAAACGGTCTTTATCTCAGTATTTTCCGGCGTTTCAGCAACCGCTACTTCATCTCAACCGGTGTCGAGCTAGCTTACCGCTACGAGAAAGACTATGAAGTCGATGAAGGCGGGGATGTCAGCTACGAAATTTTACAGAGGCTTGTCATTTCGCCAGAGATCAGAGGATACATCGACTTCCGCGACTCTCTTTTCTTCCCGACAAAAGGGTGGAAACTTTCTCTCAGATACCAGAACACCTCCTCTGTAACCGGTGACACGAACCAGTATTCGCTCTTCGAAGGCGGTCTTGCGATATATATTCCGCTCCATTACAGGACCAATTTCGCAGGTGATATTATATCGACAGACAGACTCATTTACCACGCTTTCCTTTCTTCTGCGTTCCTTCTTCCGCATTCCGGTGAACTTTCATCTGACGATGTCCTGAAACTCGGCGGCAACACGACAATGCGCGGATTTTACACGAACGAACTGCTTCCGATAGACATGAAAGGAGAGATGGCAGAAGGCAAATTCTACATGTATTTGCGCAACGAACTCAGGGTCAAAATAGTAACAGACCTCTATTTCATAGGGTTCTGCGACATAGGCAACCTTTGGGAAGAAGTAACTCACGTAGGTGAAGGCGAGCTTTTCCGCTATGCTTCAGGCGGAGGTTTGCTCTACGCTTCACCTATCGGATCAATAACGGCTCAGGCCGGATTCAATCTGAAACCGCATGAAGGAGAAAACTCATGGACGATACACGTATTTCTTTCCACGATGTAAACCTCAATATCATACTGATTTTATTTGTTTTATTGTCATCGACCATAATATCGTGCGGCAGCAGCAGTTCGGAAGGAAACTACTGTCATGGGATAGTAGTTTCCGTAAGCGGACGCGCTGAAGACGATCTCTACATAAAAAGTTCTTTCAACAACTGGTCGCTTTCAACACCGATGACCTACAAAGACGGTGTGTGGAGTGTCGAACTTTTTCTAGCTCCAGGGAACTATCCATACGAGTTTTTCTCCACAAAAACATCAAAACGGTTTCTGGATTCTTCCAATCCGCTCACAATGTTCGACAAAGGTATCCGTTACAACAAACTTATTGTCAAAGACTGCCGATATCCTGCAATCGAACTCACGGGACGACCTGAAATTTCGGGAAAAAACATAAAATTCCAAATCAAGTTCACAGCAGGAATTTCAGGGAAGAACCCCGATTTCAAAAAATCGGAGATTTTGCTCGGAAGAGAAAAGGCTGACTTTTCGTTTGACAAAACAACAAGAATAATTTCAATAGATTACGAAGCCAAAGAAACTGGAAAATTCACATGGTTTTTCAGAATTTTCGATACCGACGGATTCGCTGCAGAAGTTCTCACAGTGCCAGTCTGGATCGAGGAAACGCCGTTTGAATGGGAAAACTCGTTCATGTATCAGCTTATGACCGACCGTTTCAGCAACGGCGACAAAAGCAACGACTCTCCCCTTCCTGACATCGATGAAAAGGCGAACTGGCAGGGGGGCGACTTTCAGGGAATCATCGATAGAATTGACGACAACTACTTTTCCGATATGGGGGTTAATGTCCTCTGGATAAGCTCTCCTATCGCTAATACCGAAAATCCAGGCAAAGGAATGGGAGGCGATACCAGATACTACGCGCCTTACCACTCATACTGGCCGATTGCTACGGGCTGGACGAACGAGCTTCACCTTCCGGGGCTCGATTCCCCGATTGAAAAACACTTCGGAAGCGAGGAAAAGCTGCACGAGCTTATTCAGAAAGCGCATAAAAAGGGAATCAGAGTAATGTTCGACTTCGTGCCGAACCATGTCCACACCGATTCATACCTCTGGAAAACCTACAAAAACCGCGGCTGGTTCAACATGGCGGAAGAAGGATTTCCAAAAAATTCAAACGGCGGCTACACATGCGGCTGGGAAAAACCTGTTGAATGCTGGTTCACCGATTATCTCGCCGATATCAACTACCAAAATGATGAGGCGATGGAGGCTGTCATCAACCACCTGATCTGGATGATTCAGGAGTTCGACATCGACGGACTGCGTCTTGACGCGATAAGACTCATGAAAATCGATTTCACATCCTCTCTCAAGGCGGCGATCCAGCGCAAGGTGACGACTACGGGAATCCTTTTCTACATGATTGGTGAAACTTTTACAGGGGATATGGGCTGGGAAGAAATCGGCGACTACCTTGGAGAGAGCAAGCTCGACGGGCAGTTCGATTTCCCTCTTTACCACCATATCGTACGGACATTCCTGCTTCAGAGCGAGGATTTCGAGACTTTCACGGAATTCCTTAAGACCAATGACTACCGTTATCAGAACGACTTCTACAAAGGCTCGATTATGGGCAATTTCATCGGAAACCACGATGTGGCGAGGGCTCTTAGCCTTGCGAACAAAGATTTTGATGGTGTTTCGTCGCAGGGAGGCGCCGAAGCTGACCAGAAAGTGTGGGAAAACTCTCCGAAACTGCCTGAAGAGGAACTTCCTTTCAAAAAGATGCGCAATGCTTTGACGTTCATGTTCACCCATCCGGGGATCCCGATAATCTATCAGGGCGACGAGTTCGGAATGCCGGGAGCGAACGACCCAGACAACAGAAGAATGGCTCTTTTCGGCGACGATTTGAGCGAAAACCAGAAGGAAAACCTTTCGCACACTCAAATTCTCGGAAATTTCCGCAAAAAACACCAGGCACTAACGCACGGAACGAGGAAAAACCTCGCTGTTTCGGAAAATATCTACGCTTTTGCCATGATCCAGGGAGATGACACTGTGATCGCCCTCTTCAACAACGGCGAAGACGAGGAAAAGATCAAACTCGACCTGTCGGAACTGAAACTGAGCGGCAAGCTCGAAACTCTCTTTTCCGGAGAGGAGATAGATGCGAAAAACAAAATCGAGATCACGCTCGAACCATTCGGCGCGGAAATAATATACAACTAAGGAGGCAACATGGATTTCATCGAACTCGCGAAAAAACGCTACTCTGTCAGGAGTTATTCGGACAAAAAAGTGGAAAAAGAGATCCTCGACAAAATTCTCGAAGCGGGAAACATCGCTCCGACCGCTAAAAACCAGCAACCGCAGAGGATCTACGTCATTGAGGACGCTGGCTTGCTCGCAAAACTCGACACTCTGACTCCGTGCCGCTACAACGCGCCGACAGTCCTCATTTTCACCTACAACACCGACGAGGACTGGAAAAACCCGAATGAGGAAGGAATCCATGCCGGGATCGAGGATGTCAGCATCGTTGCGACACACATCATGCTTCAGGCGGCTGAACTCGGGCTCGGAACGACCTGGTGCAATATGTTCGGAAACACCGCGCTCGAAAAGGCGTTCGACCTCCCGGCAAACGAAAGATCGGTCCTTTTCATGGATCTCGGCTATGCGGCGGCAGATGCGGAACCCTCGCCCAGACACACCGAAAAGAAACCGCTGGAAGCAACAGTTAAATATTTGAAATAGGAGGCATAAATGAAAAAATCATCAATTATCGCGATTTTCGCCCTTTTGTTTTCCCTTCTTCTCATTTCCTGCGAAAAAAAAGTTCCTACACCCGCAACGGAAGCGCAGAAAATGATCGAAATGAAGCAGGAAGCTGAAAAGAAACTCAACGACGCCGTCAAAACAGTCGAAGAAAAGGAAAAGAAAGCGCTGGAAGATCTGTAACGGCGAAATAATAACGAGGTAAAAATGGAAAGAATCAAGGTCCACACCGAGAATCCCGAAAAAAGGGTCATCGACAAGGTCGTCAGCGTGCTGGAAAGCGGCGGAGTCGCCCTTATTCCTGGTGACACGTCCTATCTTCTGGCGGTGAAGATCGGCAAAAAAGGGGCGCTGGAAAAGCTCAACCGCATAAAACAGACGAAAAAACGGAAGTTCTATTCTCTCGTTTTCAAGGATCTGAGCGACATTTCACGCTACGCCGACATCGATAACCGCCACTTCAGCCTCCTCAAACGCTGCCTTCCCGGAGCATACACCTTCATTCTTACCGCCAGCCGCGAGATCCCCAAGATCATGCTCGAAAACAGAAAGGAGATCGGAATCAGGATCCCCGACAGCAATTTCATCAGTGCACTTGTCGAAGAGATCGGTGAACCGCTCGTAGTTTCGACCGCTTCCTGCGACGAAGGCGAGGAATTCTGCGACCCCGAAGAAGACAGCCCCGACTGGCTCGGCTTTGTCGACCTTCTTGTCGACGGCGGCTACCTCTCGATGGAACAGACCACGATCGTCCAGCTTTCCGGCGACGAATACGAAATTGTCCGCGAAGGAAAAGGCAATGTTGATATTTTTTAACAATTTCAGGTGATTAAACATGAGAAAACTCAATTTTTCCGTTCACTTTTTTCTTTATTCGCTTCTCTCTTATATTTTTTATATCATCTATTTCGTGCTCATCAAAAAGGTCGATTACTTTTTCGGGCTCTACTATTTTACACCGGCATATATATTTGTTTTCATTAAACTTTTTTCAACCGGAATAAAAAAACTGCCGTGGGTCGCACTTTTCGCGCTAGTTCCTTTCGCACTTTCGGTTTTCCTCACTTTCGCAGATCATCCCTTCCAGGGCTGGGAAGTTTCCGGCTTCATTCCGGTAGTGATCCTTGCTTCATATCTTTTCAAAAGCTCCAAAGGTTCGCCTACCCCGCTCGGGATCAAGGTGATGCCGAAGATCATAAAGTGCTTTTTAGCGATAGTTCTCCTTTTCGGGATAATCCACTTTTTCAAGACGAAATCGCTTTATGAGGCGCTTCTTCTCGTCGTTACCCTCTACTCCCCCGCTCCGATTGCGGCAGCGACCGCCCTTTTCATCAACTTCATCGTTTCGACGACAGCAATTTCAGTGCTTCTCAACAACATGAAATTTTTCAACAACGAAGCAAAAATTTCACGCCTCGTCTTCGACACAGACAAATATCTCAATATCCCCCACCTCAACCTTTCGGGAATCGAGACCGTCGAAAGTGTCAAAAAAGAGGAATTTATGCAGATGATCGCCAAACTCAATCAGGCTGCCGAAAACGACCCCGAACAGACGAAAGATATCGGTAAAAACAAATGCTTCTCGCATACATTCGGAGACGGAAAAACACTAACGATGGCACCGCTCCACGTTCTGATTTCGGAAAAACACTGCACAACGGAAGGGCTTTCGATCCCGAAAAAAGAGAGCAACAGCGAATACATCGCCCTTGCCGAAAGCAATAAAGTCATCGGCTACTACACGATTGACAAAATAAAACCGGCCGAAAACGCCGCATTTCTCGAACTTTTCGACAAAAAATTCGGCATAAAAACAGTCATTGTAAACCCGGTGAAACCGCAGCTTTGGCAGAATATCGAAACCAAGGCATCGCTTGATGAAATTGAACTCACCAGCAACGACATCATGATCTCAGGAGAAGAACGCGAAAATACCTCGGCGGTTCAGGCGATCTGGGGCGGAGTCGACACAGCGAAAGGAGATATTTTCATCACCAAACCCTTCATGAAAACACTGTTCAACTTCATCATAGTTTCGAGAAACATTCCTGAAAAGATCGTGAAAGGAGCCATCTTCTGCTCGCTCCCGTTCCTGTTCCAGCTTTTTGCGGTATCGTTCGGGATCGTCACGCCGCAGCTCTCATCAGTTATAGTTCTGACGTCGTTTTTCATAACGATCGTCTATATTTTCTACATCAGACCAGTTTCAAAAAACACGCTAACGGATAAGTAAATGGCTGAAAAAAGATTTTCGAAATTCATCACTCCGATATTGCTTCTCGCCGCGATTTCAGTTTTATCCTTTTTTATGAACAAATACCGCTTCGGCGCAAGACACTTCATATTTCCCGCGGCACTTTTCATCCTTCCGCTCCTTTTCGACAGGACTTTCAGGCCAAAAAAACTTTTTCTCCCCTCAAAAGAAGGCTTGAAACTGTTTCTATGGGTGACACTGGCAACTTTGGTATTTTATCCGCCGCTATTTTTCGCATACAACCTAGGCTTCGTGCACCGCGCTCTGGCTGATCCCACTTCAAAAGAGCTTCTTAACGCGGTGACAAAAGGACTCATTGCTATTGCGGTAGCCGCGATTCCCGAGGAATTTTTTTTCCGCGGATATCTTCAGGAGCACGTTTTTACAAAATACCACTTCAGAATCCTTAAAATCGTATCGCTCAAGAACCTCTTCACATCGCTTATTTTCGGCCTTGTTCATGCCATCGCCTTTCTCGATATAACACGGGCGGCGACCTTTTTTCCGTCGCTTCTCTTCGGACTTTTCACCGAAAAAAGCAAAGGAAGGATATTCTACAGCGTTTCATATCACGTTGTTTCCAACATATTAGCATTCATTCTTTGGACATTTATAAAATAATGGAGGAGATCATGGAAAAACTGAAAAATGCGGCTTCATACATTGCCGGAAAGGTCAAAGAGAAAAACCTCGAAATGCCGGAACTGCTCATAACTTTGGGCAGCGGACTCGGTGCTTTTGCCGAAAACGCAGAACAGAAACTCGTCATTCCGTACAGCGAAATTCCCGATTTTCCCTCTTCTACCGTCGCAGGACACAAAGGGAGGCTGATCCTTGCTCACGATAAGGATTCCGGCAAGAACTTCTGGATTATGCAGGGACGTATCCACTATTACGAAGGCTATCCAATGGAAGCTGTCGTTTTTCCGCTTCGCACTCTGATCCTTCTCGGAATCAAAAAATTCGTCGTCACGAATGCGGCAGGCGGCATAAACAGGAACTTTGACGCAGGCGATTTCATGATAATCCGCGACCACATAAACCTGATGGGAACAAACCCGCTCATCGGCAGAAACAAAGACGATCTCGGCCCGCGTTTCCCCGATATGTCGAGCGCATACAGCCGCAAAATGGCGCTTCTTATGCAGAAAGCGGCGATGGAACACGGAATTTCGCTCAAAGAAGGCGTTTACATCGCGCTTACCGGACCGACTTACGAAACGCCTGCGGAAGTTAGAATGCTCGCGGCACTCGGAGCAGACGCCGTCGGAATGTCAACCGTTCCAGAAGTAATTGCTGCAAAACACGCGGGGATCGAAGTTTCGGGCATCAGCTTTATCTCGAATAAAGCTGCGGGACTTTCGCTTAACCCGCTCAGTCACGAGGAAGTGAGCGAAAACGCGGCAAAAGCGGAAAAACTTTTCTCAGCCTTTATGAAACGCTTTATCTCTTTGGTTTTAGAGGACAAATGAAGAACGAAATATTTGAAAAAGCACTTTCCTCCGCGCTCGAAGTGAGAAAAAACGCCTACGCGCCTTATTCCAATTTCGCAGTCGGAGCGGCGATCGTAACAACAGACGGAACGATTTTTACCGGAGTCAACGTCGAAAACTCCTCTTTCGGAGCAACCAACTGCGCCGAAAGAACAGCACTTTTCTCGGCAGTTACAGCAGGATACCGCGATTTCGAAGCAATTTTCATTGCGTCGAACTTAAGCGGCAAAGCGGTCTTTCCGTGCGGGATCTGCCGCCAGGTTCTTGCCGACTTCAACCCAGAAATGCGCGTCATTTTAGTCAACAGCGAAACCAAAAAAGTCGAGCAGGATCTCCTTTTATCCGATATTTTCCCCGGCGTTTTCGAATTCGGGAAATAATTTTGACAGAAAATCACCGCTAAATATGATTAGCAGTTTTTAAACCGTTTATGGTTGGTTTATTCAATTTTAATGGAGGAAATCATGTCACTTAAAGGAACAAGAACCGAAAAAAATCTTCTTACTTCTTTCGCAGGCGAGTCACAGGCAAGAATGCGCTACAACTACTTCGCAAGCAAGGCTAAAAAAGACGGATTTGAGAAAATAGCTGTTATTTTTGAAGAAACTGCAAACCAGGAAAAAGAACATGCAAAAAGAATGTTCAAATTCCTTGAAGGCGGAAACACTGAAATCACCGCGACATACCCGGCAGGAATGATTTCCGACACCCTTGCAAACCTCAAGGCTGCCGCTGCCGGCGAGCACGAAGAGTGGACCGAAGCTTATCCCGAATTTGCAAAAATCGCAGACGAAGAAGGCTTCCACGATATCGCTGAAATGTACAGAAAGATCGCTGTTGCAGAAAAACATCACGAAGAAAGATACAACGCTTTCATAAAAGATCTTGAAGCAAGCGGAATGTTCGCAAAAGACCGCGAAGTCGTATGGCGCTGCCTCAACTGCGGCTACATTCACGTCGGAAAAGAAGCTCCCGAAAAATGCCCGGCATGCGAGCACCCGCAGGCTTATTTCGAAGTTCTCAACACAAACTGGTAATTCGGGGAACGATATGACAAAAAGGAACGAAGTCTACAAATGCTCACTCTGCGGCAACATCGTAACGGTTTCGCACGAAGCGGGCGGAACGCTTGTCTGCTGCGGCCAGGAAATGGATCTCATGCCGCTCAAAACAGCCGACCAGACGCTTGAAAAGCATGTTCCGGTCATCGAAAAAACGGCAGACGGCATAAAAGTTACTGTCGGCTCGTCACTTCATCCGATGATGGACAACCACTACATCGAATGGATCGAAGTTTTCAAAGGCGACATGGTTATGAGAAAATATCTCAAACCGGGAGATGTACCGAGCGCGGAATTCCCGATGGAATTTTCCGACGAAATCATTGCGCGTGAATACTGCAACATCCACGGACTGTGGGCAAACAGAAAGTAGGAGCAAAAATGCCTAATCTCAATGCAATAAAAATCAGCGATTCAGTCTACTGGGTAGGCGCGATCGACTGGAACATCCGCTATTTTCACGGATATGCGACCAAAAAAGGAACGACTTACAACGCATTCCTCGTTATGGCGGACAAAATCACCCTTATCGACGGCGTGAAAAAAGGTTTTGAGGAGGAACTTCTTGAAAGAGTCGCTTCTATAGTTGATCCGCAGAAAATCGACTACATCGTTTCCAACCACGCGGAACCTGACCACAGCGGCGGAATACCGAAAATTGCTGAAATCGTAAAACCTGAAAAGATTTTCGCTTCAAAAGGCGGTGTCAGAGCTCTCGCGGCTTACTATCCGGGACTTCCGGTCGAAGCTGTTGCGGACGGCGGCGAACTCAGCCTCGGCAACAAAACGCTGAAATTCATGGAAACGAAAATGCTCCACTGGCCAGACAGCATGTTCTCGTATCTTGCCGAAGAGGAAGTTCTTTTCAGTCAGGACGCTTTCGGAATGCATCTTGCTACGAGCGAGCGTTTCGACGACGAGCTTCCGTGGTCGCTTCTTGTCGATATGTCGACAGGCTACTATGCGAATATCATTACGCTTTACAGCCCGTTCGTTCAGAATCTGCTGAAGAAAGTGGCTGCAAGCGGCCTTACTTTCAAAGTTGTCGCACCTGACCACGGCCCGGTTTGGAGAAATATGGATAACTTCGCGGAAATGCTGAAGTATTACGACAAATGGTCTGCGAGAAAAACCGACAAAAAAGCGGTCATCGTCTATGATTCGATGTGGCACTCGACAGAAAAAATGGCGCGCTGCATCGAAGACGGCCTTGTATCGCAGGGAATCAAGGTGAAATCGCTGTTTTTGCAGTCATGCGACAGAAGCGAAGTTGCTACCGAAATGCTTGACGCATCGGCAATAATCGCCGGAGCTCCAACAATCAACAACGAGATCTTCCCCTCGATGGCGGATGCTATGTGCTATCTCAAAGGGCTCAAGTTCAAAACGCCTTTTGGTGCGGCATTCGGCTCATACGGCTGGAGCGGCGAAAGCGTGAAA
>DBYV01000013.1:19105-24951 GCA_002310995.1 bacterium UBP6_UBA1177
CTTTATGTTCCAAGTGAAGAAGTAAAAAAACAGTGCTTCGAACTCGGTAAAGAGATCGGAGAAAAGATCAACAATAAAAACTAGGAGGAAACTATGGACAAGTATGTATGCGGAATCTGCGGTTATGTTTACGACCCCGAAAAAGGCGATCCAGACGGCGGAATCGCTCCCGGAACCCCTTTTGAAGCTATTCCTGAAGACTGGGTATGCCCGGTTTGCGGAGTAAGCAAGGACAATTTCTCGAAAGCATAGTCTTTAAAAATGACTTTCAATCCCGAAGATTCTTTTTTTATTATCCTCAACAAACAAAAAGGCTTTTCTTCTAACGGCGAGCTTAACTTCCTGAAAAGACTGCTGAAAATCAAAAAAGCAGGTTTCTGTGGAACTCTTGACCCTCTGGCCTGCGGAGTTCTTGTCGTTGCGGTGAACAAGGCGACGAAACTCATTTCTTTAGCAACTGATTTTGACAAAGTTTATTCCGGCAGAATCAAGCTAGGTTTCACTAGCGCAAGCTTGGATCTGGGAACGGAACTTGTGGAGTCGGGCACTGTTCCGGAAGTTATCGACTGTGACGCGATAGTTAAAAAATTTCAGGGAGTTATTCAGCAGATTCCGCCTGTTTACAGCGCGCTCAAAATTGACGGCGAAAGAGCTTACAGACTGGCAAGAAACGGCAAAATACCGGAAATGAAGGCGAGAAATGTCGAAATAAAGTCGCTTGAAATCACACGAACCGCTCGCGATGAACTTTCGTTTTTTGTGAGATGCTCGAAAGGAACTTACATCCGCACTTTAGCCGGCGATATCGGAGAATTTTTAGGCTGTGGAGCTGTTCTCACCGAACTAATCCGGCGCGAAGTCGGACCTTTCAGACTTGAAAACGCCGTTTCGATGGAAGAACTCAAGAAAGATCCCGGAAATGTCTGCAAGGCAATCCTTTCAGTTCCCGAATTTCTCTCCGGCAAAAACACCTGCACTGTTGATAAAGAAGGATTCAACTATCTCAAAAACGGCAACGAAATCAGCAAGTTGAATCTCGATTTGGAAGAAGGGCTAAATCTTATCAAATTCAACGGAAAAGTTTTTCTCATAGTTGAAAAAACAGAGGAAAAAGCCTCTTATTTCGCGTTTGTGTGAAATTTTTACAATAAATATTCTTATCTAAATTTAAAATTTATTGATAGAAATTTGAAAGTGTATATTTTACAATTGTGAAAATGCTTGCTTGTGAGGAGGATATGACGAACGATATTGCGATTCCAGATGAAAACAAGTTAAAAATCGACATTTCGACTAAAATTCTTGTTATCAGAGGTCAGCAAGTGATGGTGGACCGTGACTTAGCTGAGCTTTACGGTGTCGAAACAAAAGTTCTGAATCAGGCGGTAAAAAGGAATATAGAGCGATTCCCGGAAAGGTTTATGTTCCAGCTTAATGAAAAAGAGTTCGAATTTTTGAGGTCACAAATTGTGACCTCAAAAACGGAAACAAGAGGAGGACGACAATATCTGCCTTATGCCTTTACAGAACAAGGTGTGGCGATGCTGGCTTCAGTTCTTAAGAGTGATACTGCGGTACTGACGAGTATAATGATTATTGATGCTTTTGTTGCTTTTCGCCGGTTTCTACAGAACAATTCTAAAATTTTCACCGAAATCGACTATTTAAAAAGGCATGCGATTGAATCCGACAAAAAAATCGATGAACTTTTTGACAAAATGGACAGATACAAAATCGAGGACAAACAGGGAATCTTCTTCCAAGGTCAGATTTTCGATGCTTATGCGAAATTCGAGTCATTCATTGCCGAGGCTGAAAAAGAGATTGTCCTGATTGATAACTATGTCGATTTAACGGTTCTGGAACGTTTCAGCAAGAAGAAAAACAACATAAAAGTCACAATTTATACTTGTCCTAAGACGAGAATTACTCCTTTGGATATTCAGAAATTCAATGAACAATATTCAGTGCTTGAACTGAAACATACAGAAAAAATTCACGACCGTTTTTTGATTATTGACAATAAAATCCTTTACCATGTTGGGGCTTCACTCAAAGATCTGGGCAAAAAATGCTTCGGATTTGAAATCATGGATTCATCTTGGATTCAAGAAATTATGCAGAATTTATGAGGTCTGCGATCGTTCATTTCGACTGTGCTCAATGACCGGAAACGGTTGCTGAGTTTCGGTTGCTGAGCCTGTCGAAGCAAAAAATCAACCTATTGGGCAAAGCTCGTCATAATTGTAATCCGAACCATAATCAACACCAGAACCTACTGGCGGAACAGTCGCATACGTTCCTTCGTGTTCAAGACAGGGATCTTTTGGATTTTGTAATGTAATATGCACAACCATATCGTTTACAAGCATATCCATATAAATAACATTGGTATTAATGTCTTTTTTCATATACGTGATCCTGTAAGGTGTTTCAGCCCAAGAAACCCCTTTGACATTAAGTAATGTGTGTGCAACATGTCCCATGTATACTTCTTCGGTTATGGTTGTATGACATATATTGTTTGCTTCATCATATTGATAATTCGGCATTGTCGCGCATAATTCTTTATCTTTTTGCGTCCCGGGTGTTCTGCTTGTGTGTTGTTTTGGCATAATTACCTGATCAGATGTTGATGTTGTTCCAATGCATTCGCCATCCACAGATGGTGCAATTTCAAAGTTTAACATATCGCCACCTGCTTGTTCTAAACATTCAAAGACGCTTACGTATGCGTTAATCTTCATGTTTTTAATTTTGATATATATATCAAGCGGGTCGCCTTTGTTCATACACCATTTTCCCTTTGATATGTTTAGAATTCTGTGTGGTGTGTTTGGTTCCAGCCCCATAGCACTAAATACAGTAGGAATGACATTTTCATACCAAATTGGTTCTTCTAAACCAAGATATACGTTGTTTACCTCGCATTCATCAACAATGTAAAAATTTCCGTCGGAATCTTCTTTATTTTTCATAGTATATCTACCAAGGCAGATTTCTTTGTTCTTTTCACGAATTGCGTTTGTCTTTTTTCTTACGGTATCAAGATCGGTTGCTATTTCTTCTTTTGTTGCAACCATATCTTCTGCTGTGAATGCACAACCACCATAATAATGTTCAGGAGATTGATTCGGAATTTCGTCAGAATCGTTATTTTCAACAGGATTGTCTTCATCGGTTATACTGACAGAATCATCGTCATTTGTACCAATAATATCATCTTTATCATTGTCAATTGGTTTGTTGTCGTCATTATGGTCGTTTAGATTGTCGTTATCGTTGTTTTCAATTGGTGTATCTGAATCGTTGTTTTCGACAGGTTCGTTTTCGTCATTTTCCTGGTTTGACGGAGTGTCGTAATCGTTGAGCGGATTTTCCGGATCTTCAACGCATATATTGCTCTCTTCATCACAAAGCAGACTTCCGTCACAGCTTTTGTTCGGATAACATTCTTTACCGAGTTTCCCGAAATTTGAAACTGAATTGTTGTCGGAAGACGAACTGTTGCCGCACGAAATCATCAGAACCATTGCGCTTAAAAGCGCGAAAACCACAAAAAATTTCTTCATTTTTTTCTCCACAAAAAACGAATCATTCAAAAAAAACGCAGTATTTTAGGAGATTTCAAAGTGTTGGCAAGTTTTCACGAAAACCGTGATAGTGAATAAGCAGCCAGTTTATGATTGAAAAAGTCTCTTATTTCGCGTTTGTTTAAGGACATCTACTCAACTTTTTTCTTGCAAAAATCAAAAAAAACAATAAAATGCCGCGGTTTATTTTTTTGAGGGTAAAATGGAAGATCCTTTAGGTAGCGTGACAAAATTTTTAGTCGGTAGCTGGAGAGATTAGCCTTACACCCTTCCCTCCCGCGTCCGATGGGAGGCAATCATGAAAAATACACTGCTCGTCAAAGAAATCAGGGAGATGCTTGAAGACGGTCTCTTTGAGGATATCAAAGATTTTGCCGAGTCAAACCCGCCGGATGTTGTAGCGAACTTCTTTGAAGCGCTGGAAATTTCCGAGATTATTCAGATTTTTTCATTTATAGATGAAGAAATCGTTGCCGACATATTCTCAGAATTCGAGGACGAAGTCAAAAATCAGCTCACTTCACAGATGTCAAGCCGACAGCTTGCCGAACTGCTCTACGAGCTGCCAGAAAATGTACACGCGCAGATTCTTTCGACCCTTGACGATGAGAAAAAAGCAGAAATCCACGAACTTATCGAGGAAATCGACAAGGAATCAAGACAGGCACAGGAAGCTCTTTTCGGAAACATTCCAGGCATTATCCGTGACCGCGAAGGCAACATTCACGAAAGCATCAGAGTTTACAAGCCGTTTGCAAAAAAACTTAAACAAATCAACAAGTTGGACAAAGGAACCCTGATCACGGTAACAGACCCGGGTCAGGAGGAAATTGACTTTCTCTGCAAAGAACTGAATATCCCTGCTGACTTTTTCGAATACGCTCTCGACATGGATGAAAGAGCGCGTATCGAAGAGGATGACAACAACAAACTCGTCATCGTAAAAATCCCTTACTACGATTCAACTGATGAGGACGAGATGTACGGAACAATCCCGCTCGGCATAATTTTCGCCGGAAACACAATTCTTCTTGTGTGCGGAATGCAGACCGATTTCATCTCGAAAATGATAGAAAACATGCAGAAAAAATACCTTGGAAGCCTCGCAAAAGATGACTTTGTCCTTACGACTCTGTTCGACACGACGCAGCTTTTCCTGCTTTACCTGAAACAGATCAGCAACATCATCACGATTGTCCAGAAAAAAATTCAGGAAACAAGTAAAAACGAAGACCTGGCGAAACTTCTGAACCTCGAAAAAAGTCTTGTCTACTTCACTACCGCACTCAAATCGAATGAATTTATGGCGATGAGACTCAGAAAAATCGGACTTGTCCCCGTTACCGAGGAAAACGACGACAAAATCGACGACATCGTTACCGAAACCAAACAGGCAATCGAAATGTCGTCCATCTACAACAACATCGTAAGCGAAATGATGACGGCGTTCAGCTCGATTATCTCGAACAAACTGAACAACATAATGAAGCTTCTCACCATCATCACGATTGTTCTCACCGTTCCCGTCATGTTCGCTTCGATCTACGGCATGAACATTCAGCTTCCGGGTGACAAATCGCCTTACGCTTTTGCCGTTTTCGTAATAACTTCCATAATGTTTTCAGGACTTGTCGTCTGGTATTTCAAGAAAAAAGACTGGTTCTAAAACATCAAAACATGTAGAGACATCATATTATGGCGTCTCAAAAAATATGGATTTTGTCAGGATTTTATTGGTATTTATTGAGATTAATCATCGAAAAGGTCGTCAAGTTCTTCTTCGGCACTTCTCTTTTTGGGTTTTGATTTGGATTTTGATTTCGATTTTTTCTTCGGGGCAGGCTCTTCTTCTTCCTCGTCCTCTTCATCCTCATCTTCATCTATTTCATCTTCGTCTTCTTCAGGTTCCGGTGCTTTCTTCTTGCTGACCTTTTTCTTCGGAGCAGGCTCTTCCTCGTCTTCATCTTCATCATCTTCTTCATCATCTTCTTCAGCAGCGGCTGCAGCTGCAGCTTCTCTCTCAGCCTCTTCGCGTTCGCGTCTCATTCTTTCCTGCTCTTCGCGCTCCTCACGTTCAGCTTCTTTGCGGGCTTCTTCTTCGGCTCTTCTTGCCTCTTCTTCGGCAAGTTTTTCTTCAAGTTCTGCTTTTTCTCTTTCAAGTCTTTCCCTTTCAGCAGCCTCAGCCTCCAGTCTCTCAGCCTCTTTGCGGGCTTCTTCCTCTGCAAGTCTTTTTGCTTCCTCCTCTCTGCGGAT
>DBYV01000013.1:24972-68156 GCA_002310995.1 bacterium UBP6_UBA1177
GATGCCTCGAAGCCTTTTTTGCAGGATTTGTCGTAGAAAGAGTGCATTTCTCTCAGTTTTTCGAGTTCAAGCGTTTCGCCGTAAGCTTCGCTGAGGTAAACGCCGATATAGTAGCATGATTCCGCATGATCGGCATCACAGGCTTTTTTGTAGTAAACCTGAGCTTCGCCGTCAGACCCTTCAACGTTCTCGACCATTGCACGTGCAAGTTTGTAGCAGGCTTCTTTTGAACCGCCGTCACATGCTTTTTCGTAATAATTTTTGGAAAGGGGAACTTTTTCCTCTTTTTCCTTTGCAGCAACGATCATGTCAGCCAGTTTTTCGCAGATATCAAGCATTCCGCCTTCCTGACACGCCTTGCCCCAGAAAGTAACGACTTTTTCGTATCCTTCAGCCTCTTCGAATTTTTTAGACCATGTCTGACCGAGATCGACACAAGTTGCCATATCACCTTTGTTGCATGCAAGTTCGAAATATTCCTTAGCCTTGTCGATGCTCTTTGCAATCGAACCGCCGCCTTTTGCATAGATCTGACCTACGCCTCTGCAAGCTTTGCCAAGACCGCGTTCGCAAGTTTCTTTATAAAGATTGAAAGCGGAATCTGTATCTTTATAAACGCCGCCTTTACCGTTTGCCCACATATCAGCAAGGATAAAACACGACTCGTCGAACTTGCCGTCGCAAGCCTTTTTGAAAAGTTCGCGCGCCTTTTTGTTCTCTTCGCTTATGCCGTCGCCGTTCTGCCAAAGCAATGCGGCATTATGGCATGCTTCGAAATGGTTTTCTTTCTCGCACGCTTCCTCGTAGTAACCGCGCGCTTTGACTTTGTCCGTTTCTCTAGCGGCGTTTCCTTTCTCAAAAAGGGAAACAGAACCGCATCCAGCGAACGCAACAATTGCCAACAATGTCATGAAAACAACATTTTTTCTCATCTTCCTCTCCTAAATAAAAAACCAAAGAGCGAATAATTTTACAGAATGAAAAAGGCAAATCAATATTTTCGGCGAAACAAATACTGAAAAAAAAGAGCATAACAGCACTAAAAGCCGTTTTGGAAGATTTTTTTCCTTTAGCGCGACAAAATCACTTGCATTATTTGACTTTTTACCCTTTTTAAAGTATGGAACAGCGTATTTTTTGTTAGATGTTCAATTCGGGAGTAAAAAATGGACGAAAACAATCAAAACAACGCGAAACCGACTATCGACAAGGAATATCTGAAAAAACTTGCCGAAAAAATCAAAGCTGAAAAAGCAAGGAAAGAGGCTCTCAGCAAAAAATCAGATTCAGAGCCCACCCCACCGCCTATTTCTTCAATCTCGTCGAAATACCTTTCGGATGACGATGAAGAGGAAATCGCTTCCGAAAAGACCGCAATTATTGATCTTTCGGCTCTTTCAGGTCATGCCGCAGATGCAAAACTAACAATCGTTGACGGCAAGGATTCCGGCAAAAACATCGAAATCACAAAAGATGAGATTCTTGCAGGAAGAAGCCTTGACAACGATTTCGTAATCAGCGACATATCCGTTTCCAGAAAGCATTTCAAAATTAAAAAAGAGGGCAACCGTTTCATAATTTCCGACATGGGCAGCGGAAACGGTATCAAAGTAAACGGCACAAAAACCACTTCGACAACTCTTTCAGACGGCGACATAATTTCCGTAGGCGCACGTCAGATAAAATTCGAAATCCTCAATCCCGACCTTAAACAAAGGCCGCAGAGAACAACAAAACAAACCATGCCGACAAACTATATGCCTGAAGAATCTGAAGACGATGAACCGGTAAAGAAAGGCTCTTCGCCGCTCGTAATTGTCGCTATAATCGTCGTTCTTCTCATCGGTATCGGCGGCGTTGCATACTTCATGCTGTTTGACAACCAGAACACAAAGACAAAAACAACTGCTGTGTCGGCTCCTTTCGGTGAACAGGACAAAGCTGCGATAGAAAGACTTATTGCTGCAAAAGACCTTAAGAATGCAGAAAAAGCAGTCCTTTCAGCAAACGACAAAACTTCAGGTGACAATCCGTTCAAACCATGGCTTAACGAACAACTGGTACTTATCGGCAAGGAAAAAACAAACCAGACAACTTTAGAAAACGCTAAAAACATCATTCAGAAGAATCCTGAAGAAGCGGAAAAACTTCTCAAATCGATTCCTTCTTCATCAATTTTTTACAAAGATGCGCAGAATCTTATTCTCACCATTCCAGCAAAGAGCGCTCCGAAAGAAGAAGTAAAGGCTGAACCCAAGAAAGAAGAACCGAAAGCTGAACCTAAAAAAGCTGAGCCAAAGAAGGAAGAACCTAAGGCCGAACCCAAGAAAGCTGAGCCAAAGAAGGAAGAACCTAAAGCTGAACCCAAAAAGGAAGAGCCGAAAAAGGAAGCTAAACCTGCTCCGGAAAAGAAAGCTAAAAAAGCAACCATGAGCGAAGACGAAGCAAAAAAACTTTATATGGAAGCAAAAGCTATGGAAGACAGTGATCCTGAAACGGCAAAGAAACTGCTTCAAAAGATTATCAATTCGGTTGATCCGGAAAGTAAACGCTACAAAAAGGCGAAAGAACTTTTGGAAAAATTATAATTTCAGGAGACAGTCATGAAAAAATCGCTTTTTATCGCAGCCATACTTTTCGTTTTCACATTTCCGGTTTTCGGCGCAGCAGCATTTGCGGAAGCGCTTGACAAAGACGGTAACTCGGTAACCTGGACTTTTTCATTTGAAGACGGAAAGAATATTGCAAAAGCAAAAAACGGTGCAATAAAACAACTTAAGCAGCAAGGTCACGCGAATGTAAAAAGCGGTGCTACGACAGCACTCAACAAAGGTTTTTTCGCAGTTCTTCAGACTGCTTACTGGGTTGACGGAGTTCTAAGAAACAGCTTCACATTCGGCTTCAGCTCCAAATCAATCGAAGACGCTAAAAATGAAGCGCTTAAAGAGCTCAAGAAGCTCAAAGGCTGGAAAGAAGACCAAGGTTACAGTGTCAACAAAACTGGCGAATTTTAATCGCATCACGTTCAAATTTTCTCAACTATTTCAATAATCTCAAAAGGAGAAAAAAATGAAAAATTTCTGGTTAAACATGCCGACTGAAGTATTTTTCGGCAAAGATCAAATCGAAGTACTTTCCAAACAACTTAAAAAAGACGGAGTAAAGTCGGTTCTTCTCGCCTACGGGCACGGAAGCATCAAAAGAAGCGGCTTATATGACAAAATTGTCTCGATTCTTACTGAAAATTCTGTGAAAATCACTGAGCTTCCTGGCATTGACCCGAATCCGAGAATAACAAGCGTCGCAAAAGGCGCCGAGCTTTGCCGTGAAAACAATGTTGACCTTATCATTGCTGCGGGTGCGGGAAGCGTCATCGACTGCTGCAAGGCGATTGCTGCAGCAAGATACTATAACGGCGATCCGTGGGATTTCTTCATCAGGAAAACGAGCGTTAAAAAAGCTCTGCCGATATGCGCAATACTTACTCTGGCGGCAACAGGAAGCGAAATGAACGGCGGGTGCGTCCTGACAAATGAAAAAACTCAGGAAAAACTTCCGATGGGAAGCCTCAGACTGAAACCGAAATTCAGCATTCTTGATCCGACATACACTTTCACACTGCCGAAAAATCAGACAGCGGCTGGGATCGCCGACATCACAAGCCACGTTTTCGAGCAGTATTTCAGCTATCCTGAAGCGACTTTGCAGGATTATATGTCAGAAGCCGTACTGAAAACCGTGATAGAAAATGCTCCTATCGTCCTTGCAGAGCCAGAAAACTACGAAGCGCGCGCCAACATCATGTGGGCCGGAACAGTGGCTCTCAACGGGCTTCTGGAACTCGGAAAAGACGGCGACTGGGCAACACACATGATTGAGCACGAACTGAGCGCAAAATACGACATTACTCACGGCGTCGGGCTTGCGATTCTCACTCCGAGCTGGATGAAAAAAGTTCTCGACAGCAAAAACTGTGCAAAATTTGCAAAATACGGGAGAAACGTCTGGGGAATAACTGAAAAAGACGACATGAAAGCGGCTTTACAGGCTATTGAAAAAACGGCTGAATTCTTTAAATCGCTCGGACTTCCGCAAAAACTTTCCGAAATCGGAATAGACTCTTCCAAATTCGAAGAAATGGCGGCCTCTGCACTTAAAAACTGCCTGATCGGAAGATTTAAACCGCTTTCAAAAGAAGACATCGTCGAAATCTACAGAATGAGCCTTTAAAAGCCGCTTCAGCCTTGACTAAATCGATAATTTTTGCATAATATTGCGTCTTTATTTGGAGGGGAAAAATGAAAAAATTATCTTTGATTTTAATTTGTTGTTTAATGATTTTTGCTATCGCATGCAGTAAATCACCAAATAAACATCCATGCGACGGTGTCGATTGCAGCGGTCACGGAGTCTGTGATGCGTCAAGCGGAAGAGCGGTCTGCAACTGCGACGAAGGCTACGTTCCCAGCGGCACTCTCCAATGCATCGAGTCATCTGTGGATGAAGCGTGCGCAGATATCGAATGCGACGAGTGGGAATTCTGCGAGAACGGCTCATGCCACGTCAAACAGGGAAGATGCAGTGAAAACTCCGACTGTCAGAGCAATAAATGCAACATGGAAACCCATAAATGCGAATACACAGGTCCTTGCGAAGGCATAACCTGCAACAACCACGGTGAATGCAAAGAAGGCGCCGGCTACGGCAGCGGTTACGGAAGCAGTTACGGCAGCGGAAGCAGCTACCAGAGTGACGGAATCTATTGCGACTGCGAAAACGGCTACAGACCGGAAACTGTCGGCGAAACTCCGACATGTGTCAACGAGAACTGCTCGCTTGAATGCGGTGACAACTCATACTGCGATATTGACGGCGACGGAAACGAATACTGCAAATGTATCGACGGATTCGAAAAAGACGAAAACGACAACTGCATTGAAGAACAAATTATTGAACCATGCAACCTTGAATGCGGTTTCGGAAGCTGCGTCTTCGAAGACGGAGACCAAAAATGTCAGTGTCCGGAAGGCTACCTCAATGAAGACAATGATCCGAAGAAAACGTGTATCGAAGACAAATGCAAAACTGTCAAATGCGAAGAGTGGGAAATCTGCGCTCCGGCT
Source organism: bacterium UBP6_UBA1177 (assembly GCA_002310995.1). Lineage (GTDB taxonomy): Bacteria > UBP6 > UBA1177 > UBA1177 > UBA1177 > UBA1177. The sequence continues at coordinate 30,096 of DBYV01000013.1, forward strand.
GACGGAAGCTGCACTGTCGAATACCCGAACTGCAACGGCGATAACGACTGCGGAAACGGCGAAGTCTGTGACCTTGCCGAACACGAATGCGTTGAAGATGTCTGCGAAGGCGTAAACTGCGGAAACGGCGGCGTATGCACGGTAGAAAGCGCCAAAGCGGTCTGCAACTGCCCGCACGGATACTACGACAACAACACCAAATGCGTTGAAATAACATCTCAGCACCCAGGCTGGGTCGGCGTCCAGTGGCCTTTCACGATTGAGAGAAATCAGGGCGACACTGAATCCGATATGGTTTACGGCAGAATTTACCTCGAAGGAACCACCGGCTGTCCGCTTTCAAGCCATCCGCAGCAAAACAGCTGGAAAGCTCAGTTAGGCTATAGAAAAGGAACCGGCAGTGCGGAATATCCGGTAATCGCAGGAAAATGGAAATGGATCGACGCTAACTTCAACTCTGGTTACGACTGTGCTGACGGCAACCAGAACCACGAATACATGATCCCGTTCCCGACAGGTGAAGACGGAGATTTTATTTATATTTTCCGTTTTTCGCTTGATAACGGTGCTACATGGTGGTACGGCGACAAAGGTATCGGTCCAGACAACAACGATCAGCCAGGACCGAGATTCATAGAATCGGAGACAAACTATCCCGGCAAAGCAACTATCAAAGATATTCCGAAAACGCTTCTCACTCTCGACAGCCACGAAAAAACGACAAATTCATACGAATTCAAACTTTCATACCACGGTGCGATACCGATTGACTTCGGAGCATCGGTTATCACTTTGAACAGTGTTGAAACCAATGATTACGAATACGACGAGACAACCAAAACTTTCACAATCTCGCAGACCGGTCTTGAACCCAACAAATACAGCTGGCTTTTCAGACTTGTTGATGAAAACGGCAACAAAATTGATCCGATCTTCGTTCCTCTCTGGATTGGTGAAGGTGTTGACTATGCCGATTTCGGCTGGCGTGACGCATTCATCTACCAGATTATGACCGACCGTTTCTTAAACGGCGACGAAAGTAATGATGTCGGCAGCCTTTCGGGTGTTACGATTGACCTTGAACAGTGGAAAGGCGGCGATTTCGAGGGAATAATCAAGAAAATCGACGACGGCTACTTCACCGACATGGGTGTAAACGCGATCTGGATAAGCACTCCGGTTCTCAATCCGCACCACACGAGCCAGGGCGGCACTTCATCTTCGCAGAGCAATGTCTACTTCACAAGTTACCATGCTTACCATCCTCTTGCGACCGGATACAGCTTTGACGAAACTTACGGATATGAGAACGAGGGTGTCGATACAGCTTTCGGAACAGCCGACAAACTCCGCGAACTTGTCAAAAAAGCACACAAAAAAGGAATCAGGGTCATCCCCGATTTCGTTGTAAACCACGTTTACATCGAGGCAGAGCTTTACAAACAGCACAAGAACGACGGCTGGTTCTATCCGCAGAATTCCTGCGCAGACCAGAACTGGGCAGACAATGTTATCAAAAACTGCTGGTTCACGCCGTATATGCCCGATTTCAACTACAATAACGCAGAGGCAAGAAAAGCTGTCATTGCACACGCAATCTGGCTTATCCAGAATTTCAACCTTGACGGCTTCCGCGCAGACGCTCTGAAGCACATTGACGATATTTTTGTAAAAGAACTTCGCTCGGCGATAAAAAAGAATATCGAAACAACCGTTACAAACCACGATATGCCCGATGAAGCCGAAGTTTTCTATATGGTCGGCGAATCACTTGGCGGCGACTGGGCACGTTACCACACCCGTGCAGACATGGTTCAGGGACAGGTCAACGACAAACTTTACTATGCAATCAGAGACAATATTCTTCACGGCGGCAGCTACTCAACTCTTGCAGGAAGAATAATGAACGACGCCAACGGCGACGTTACCGACACGGCGTTCCTCACTCCGAAAGCGGCTCAGGGCGGAACGGGCGGCTTCCCCGGCGCAGTAATGGGCAACTTCTTCGGCAACCACGATCAGGACAGAGCGCTCTCTGAATGCAACGGCAACTACACACTGCTCAAGCACGCTCAGACTTTCCTTCTCACGACTCCGATCAACATTCCGATGCTCTATCAGGGCGACGATATCGGCATGACCGGCAGGGCTGAAAACGGTTTTGACGGCGGAAGACGCGCTGTAATGAAATTCACAGGTCTTTCAAACGATGAAAAAGACGCTCTAAAACATGTCCAGAGACTCGGCAAATTCAGAAAAGCTCATCCGGCTTTGAGACACGGAACACGTTCGACATGTGCAAGCACTAACGACGCATGGGTTTACAAATTCAAATATGAAGGCGACACTGTAATCGTCGGAATAAACAAAGGCTCTTCGGCATACACCGCGACATGCAGCGGCGAAAGCGGCACTTTCTATTCTTATGACGGTTCATCGCAGCAGGTTTCAAACGGAAGCGTAACTGTTCCGGCTGGCGGCAGTCTGGTAATCGGAAAATAGTTTTTGAGGGAAAAATGAAATCAAAAATTTTTGTCGCACTCGATGTCGAAAGCAAAGCAAAAGCTCTTGAAATCGTAAGAGATCTGAAAGGTCTCGGTGCCTGCTTCAAAATTGGAAAGCAGCTTTTCACATCAACCGGTCCTGAGCTTGTCAGAGAGATCGTCGGCATGGGCGAAGATGTTTTCCTTGACCTCAAATATCATGACATTCCTAATACCGTCGCAAAAGCAGGTGTTGCAGCGGCTGAACTCGGAGTCAAGATATTCAACGTCCACGCTTCAGGCGGAAGAAAAATGATGGAAGCGGTTAGGAGCGAAATGGACAAGCTCCAGAACCCGCCTCTCGTGCTTGCTGTCACGATTTTAACGAGTCTAGGTGAAGATGACATCCGCGAAGTCGGCTTCGACAGAACAATACCCGAGCAGATTGCAAAACTTGCCAAACTGGCAAAAGATTCTGGAATGGACGGAGTTGTCGCAAGTCCGCTTGAAATCGAGCTGATACGCGAAACATGCGGCAAGGATTTCAAAATCCTCACTCCCGGAATCCGCCCGGCTTTTGCAGCTGTCAACGACCAGAAGCGTATCGCGACTCCGACAGAAGCACTCCGCAAAGGGGCAGACTATCTCGTTATAGGACGCCCGATCACAGCTGCGGAAAACCGCAGAGAGGCTTTCCTCAAAATTTTGGAAGAGTGCAAAAACGCTTAACCGCCGTGCAAAACCGATTTTTACTCCTATTTATTTTCCTGATTTCGACATTTCCTGTTTTTTCCGATGAATCAGTACAAACCGATCAATCCGTAGAGACGCTTCCTGAAACGTCTCAAAATGAAATCTCCGACGAACCGAAAACGTCCAAAGAACCGGCTAAATCAGACGATAACAAAATCGTTGTCAAAGGATCACGCAAGAAAAAAGCATCAAGCGACGGCACTGCAGCGCAGAATTCGGTAAATGCACAGGAAATCGAAGAAAAGCAGTCGATAACAACAGGCGATGCAGTAAAAGAAATGCCGGGGGTCTATATCAACGGCGACGGCAGAACGGGACAGTCGCAGTTTCTTTTTGTGCGAGGTTTCAGAAGCGCCGACGTTTTAGTGCTGATCGACGGAGTGGAAATACGGAATCCCCTCAGTCCGAACGGTGCGGCAGACCTTTCAATGAGTCCAGAAAACATTGCGAAAATCGACCTTTTGAAAGGGCCTCAGCCTGTTCTTTACGGAAGCGGTGCCCTTGCCGGAGTTCTCGACATAAGAACAAAAAAAGGACACGGAAAACCTAAATTCACGACATCGGCTTCAACTGCCGTTCTCGACATGAGCACAAGCCGCTATATTCCTGATACTGCCAACGTTAGCGCGAACCTGAGCGGCTCAAAAAACCGTTTTTACTATTCCGGCGGCGGTTCATTTTTCTACACAAAAGGAATCTCTATGGCCGATTCCTACAAAGATGTTAAAGAAAATCTCTACACAAAGACACCGGATAATGATTCAGTCATCAAAGGCTCTGTCTACTTCCGCGGTGGAGTCGATATTGACAGCAACAACACGTGGGAAGTGATTCTCCGCGGCAACATCGGAAAAGCGCAGATTGACGACGGCCCAGGGCTCGGAATGGACGATCCCAACAGATTTTTAAAGAACGAATCCTTGCTTTTCAAAACGGGAACAGATTCAAATTTATTCAATAAAATATGGAACTTGAAGTTTGATGTTTCACTTCTTCTAAGCTCTCTCAGGGACAACGACCCGGCAGACAAGGGCAAAATGGCAGGAGATTTGAAAAGCTGCTACAGATCGCTCACTTTCGCCGTCAACTGGAAAAACAGCATCATTCCAGTAGACTGGTACGAACTTATGGCAGGGCTCGATTTCGGCACGGAATGGGGAACAGCCGACTACGAGGACTATTCGGCGGGACGTTATTTCAACATGGATTTCGTTCCCAATCCCGACATAAGTTTCGACGCCTACCTTTTCAATATTTTCAAGCCACTTGACAAACTTGAACTCAATGCCGGAGCACGTCTCCAAAGCAACTATTATCAGCTTTCACTTCTTGACAAAAATACAGACGAGGCGCTTCCGAGTGAGACAAAAAAGAACATAGAACCCACTTTTTCAGTCGGAGCCTCATACGAAACGCCGATTGAACTCGGATTCAAGGCAAGATTCGCCCGCGGAGCCAAAACCCCTACTCTTTTTCAGCGTTTCAGCCGCTATGCCAACCTTTATCATGAGCTCAAACCTGAAACCGCATACGGATTCGACGGAGCAATCCAGCAGTATCTTGTCGACAGAAAAATACTTATTGAAGCCGGGTACTTCTACGAGCAGAAGCACAACCACATAGATTTAGACAAAAGCGGAATTTATTCAAACAGATACAGAATTGAAAACCACGGACTCGAAGTTTCGCTTCACACAAAACCTTTCTGGGGGCTCAGCCTCAGAAGCTCCTACACTTGGATTTTCAAAATGCAGGAGTACAAAGTTGTCGAATACGAAGGAAAAAAATACAAGAAGGAAACTCCGACCTTGAGAAGACCTAATCACTCTTTCAACGCGATTCTCAACTACAACTACGAAAAAATACTGAACATTTCTCTGGAAGTTGACTATGTCGGAACACGGAAAGACGAAGTCTACAACTATCCGAAAACACCATACATCGTAACAGTTGACGACTTTGTGATACTCAATTTCGCGATTTCATACAAAATCAATAACTATGTTACGATTTTCGCAAAAATCGAAAATATGCTTGACAATGACGACTACGCCTACTCTGTCGAATACGGAACAGCCGGCATCACACCGTGGATAGGAGTGAAATTGAATATATAACCAACAGCTGTTTTACTGATTCTGCCTCTTTAACTGCCGCAAACTCTGAATGCAAAGTTTGACATAAATACGTTATTCTTTAAAATATTTCGCTTTACTGATTTGTTAGAGGCAAACGGGGGAAAATGAAAGTTTTAGTAGTTGGCAAAGGCGGCCGAGAACATGCGCTTGCATGGAAAATCGCCCAGAGTTTTTATGTTGACAGACTCTTTTGCTTTCCAGGGAACGCAGGGATTGCAAAAGTTGCAGAAATACCTGATATTGCTGATGATTCAGTCGAATCCCTACTCGATTTCGCACTCAAGGAATCGATTGATCTGACAGTTGTCGGTCCAGAAGATTATCTTGCAAAAGGAATCGTAGATGCTTTTGAGGCAAAAGGCCTCCGCATTTTTGGCGTCAACAAAGAGGCTGCCCGCCTTGAATCGAGCAAAGCTTTTGCGAAAGAGGTCATGAAAGCTGCGAATATTCCTACTGCTTCATATTCAACCGTAACCGACTTTGAAAGCGGTGACAAACTGCTTAAAAACTCAAAATATCCGGTCGTTTTGAAGGCAGACGGTCTTGCAGCTGGAAAAGGTGTAATAATATGCAACACTTATGAAGAAGCAATTTCAGAACTTTCGCAGATGCTTAACGGAAAATTCAAATCTGCCGGCGCAAAAGTAGTTATCGAAGAATTTCTGAAAGGTGAAGAGCTTTCGCTTCTGTTGCTTACCGACGGCACAAATGTCAAAAGACTGCTTTTCTCACAGGACCACAAGGCACTTAACGACGGTGACACAGGCCTAAATACAGGCGGAATGGGGGCTTATACACCAGTAAAATCCGGAACTAACGAACTCTATGAAAAAGTCGACAAATCAGTAACGCAGCCTCTTCTTACAGAGCTTAAAAAAAGGGGTATAAATTACCGCGGCATACTTTACATAGGACTCATGATAGTTGCGGGCGAGCCTTTTGTCCTTGAATACAATGTGCGTTTCGGAGATCCCGAAACAGAACCTCTGATGTTCATGCTCATAAGCGATATCGTTCCCTACTTCTGGGCAGTTGCCGGAAAAGATGATTCTCCTGTAAACAAAAACGGCTCGCTTCCTCCTTTTACAACACTTGAAGCACTACCGGAACTTGTCTGGAGAAGCGGATACGGAATGTGCGTCGTGATTGCAAGCGGTGGTTATCCTGAAAACTACGAAAAAGGCAAAGTCATTTCAGGGCTTGATTCTGTCGATGAGAACTGCGTTGTATTCCATGCCGGAACAAAACATGACACTGCCGGAAATATCGTTACTGACGGCGGCAGAGTCCTGATGGTAACTTCGTGCGGCAAAGATATAAATGAAGCTGTCAAAAATACTTACAGAAACGTAGAACTGATAAACTTTGATAAAATATATTTCAGACACGATATTGCCCACCGTGAACAAGAAAGGGTAAAATGCTGATAAAAAAAGCTGAATTTATAAAAAGCGTCTCTTCAGCAGCTGGTCTTCCTGATGACGGGAAACCAGAATTCGCCTTTATCGGGCGCTCCAATGTCGGAAAATCGAGTCTGATGAATATGCTGCTCGGGCGCAAAAATCTGGTAAAAACATCAAAAAAACCAGGTAAAACCATCCTTCTCAATTACTTTAACGTGAACGATTTATTTTATTTCGTTGATCTTCCAGGCTACGGATTCGCCTCGAGATCTAAATCGGAACAGGATTTGTGGAGAATTCTGATTGAAAAGTATCTCAAAACGAGAAAAAGTCTAGTCGATATCTTCCTTCTCATCGATTCAAGGCATGGTATTCTCCCAAACGATGAACAGATGATTGAGTTTCTCGAACATTACCAGATAGGCTACACTCCGGTATTCACAAAAACCGACAAACTTACAAAAACTGAACTTTCGGTTGTAAAACAGAAGTATCCCGACTCTTTCTTTGCTAGCGCAGTTTCTGGAGTCGGAAAGAAACAACTTCTTGATTATGTTGATAAAATTCTCAGAAACGGAGAAAAAGCGGAATGATTTTTACAATGCTCGCGCTCATGTTTTTTTCACAGGCTGTTCCGCTAGAAACGGTCGTTGCAAGCATGAATAACCGTGCAATAACTTATTCCGAAATACTCCAGGAAGGAGAGCTTCTCAATATCGAGAACAACTTTCCGCCCGAGACACCGCTTTCCACTGAAATGAAGCAGACAATCCTTGAACTCATATTCTTCAGGATAATAACTTTTGAAGAAGCACGCGAGCACGAAATCACAGTTGACGAAAAATTAGTCCGGCAGAAAACGGAAACATACAGAAAAAATGTCAACATGAAGGCATTTATCGAAAAATATGAACTTACCGATTTCGAGTTTAAAACGATAATCAAAATGCGCCTGATTACGGACAAGATGACCAACCGTTTTCTTGAGCAGAAATTTCCGAAAGAAAAAAACATTTCGGATGAAGAAAAGAAAAGAGCTATAGAAGATTGGAAAAAAAATCTTCTGAAAAGACAGAAACTTATGATTTATCCAATGCCATAAACGGAGATAAAAATGGGAAAAATAATTTCCGTAATCAACCAGAAAGGCGGTGTCGGAAAGACCACGACCGCTGTAAACCTCGCGGCTTCGCTCAGCGCTCTTGAGAAAAAAGTGCTGCTTATCGACATGGACCCTCAGGGAAACGCGACTTCGATGAGCTCCATCAAGGAAGAGGAAAATTTCAACACGATTTATGACATGATGGCCGACCCTGCTGTCAAAGCGGTTTATCCGACTAAACTTCCCTCTTTGAAAGTGATTCCGTGCAATTTCAACCTCACCGGCGCCGAAATCGAGCTTCTTGAAGTTGAAAACCGGGAGTTTGTCCTTAAGGAGACACTTAAAAAGCTGAAGGACAAATTCGATTTCATAGTAATCGACTCGCCGCCCACACTCAACATTCTCACAGTAAACAACATGGTTGCCTCAAACGGCATAATAATTCCGATACAGTGCGAATATTTCGCTCTAGAAGGATTAAGCCGGATAATGGAAACGATGAAAAGCATAAAGAATCTCAATCCGTCAGTTGAAATCTACGGAATCCTGCTCACGATGTACGATAAGCGCGTCAAACTGACCTACGAAGTCGAGAACGATGTCAGAGAGCACTTCGGAGACCTCGTCTTCCAGACCGTAATTCCGCGTAATGTCAAGCTGAGCGAATCCCCGAGTTTCGGGATGCCGATACTTCTTTATGATGTAGCTTCCATCGGTGCGAAAAAATATCTCGAACTCGCGGAAGAGTTCCTTGAAAGAATCAAATAAAAAAATCCCGGAATAAAAATCAGAAAAATTCAAAGAATGTGTCTCATCAAGGCAAAAAAAAACGGCCACACGAAAATCGCATGGCCGCACGTTCTGCCCTTAGGCAGGACTTAGAAAACTAGGATTAGAGCTCCTTCTTGAAAACAGGTGTCGGTTTGAAAGAAACAGTCTTCGTTGCCGGGATTTTGATTTCCTGACGGGTCTTCGGGTTGATACCCTTGCGAGCTTTTCTTTCGTTTACTTTGAAAGTTCCTACACCGTTAAGGCTGAGTCTTTTCTCAGAAATAACAGTATCCTTAAGGATAGCTGTGAAAACATCGTAAAGCTCCTTAGCCTGGTCATTCGTAAGAGCAACAGATTTAACCGTCTCTTTAATTTTTTTAACGAAATCGGTTTTCGTTGTTGCTACAAGGTACTCTCTTTTTTTCTTTGCTGCTTTTGCCATAACACTTTCTCCATAAAAAAAGTTCACAAACGACGCGCTATTTTAAAGTTGTTGTTTTTCTTGTCAAATATTTTTCAGTAAAATTAAGACGTTTTTTTTAAGTTTTTTGTTATTTTTTTATCTACAAGACACTTTTTTACGATTTTTTATCTTTTTCATCTTCCCAAAAGGATAAAAATCATCTTAAAAGAACACTTTGATCAAAAACTTATGTGTGAAAAATCATAAAAGAATGTCTATCTTGCTTTCGCTACGTTTCTTTTTCAACCAAGTCTGGAACATTTTTTCAACGTTGCGCTGATAGTAGATATTCCTGAGCATTTCGTAAGAGTCGTTGTATGTCGGTGGATCGTGTTTCTCAACTTTTTCCAGCTTTACTATATGCCAGCCATAACGCGTTCTGAAAGGTTCACTGATTTCACCTTCCTTCATCGCTGCAAGCCTTTCCGAAAATTCAGGCACCATATCACGTGCAGAAAAAGTACCAAGAGCTCCGCCGTTTGCTGCGGAACCGTCCTGTGAATAAGACTTCGCAGCATCGGCAAAAGTTATTTTTCCGTCAGCGATCTCTTTGCGGACGGAAGAGACTGCATCTTTGATTTCTTCATCATTGCTGTCGTTAGCCTGCATAATGATATGTGAAGCTGTAAAGTAAAGTTCAGGTTCACTGCTGAATTCCTTTTCATAAATCTCTCTCAACGCCCTTTCGTCAACATCCATCGTAACAATTATTCTTTTTTTGAGTTTAAGAAGCAGCAGCTGTTCCTTAAGGACCTCGTCGCGGTAAGTTTCGAAAGTCATGCTGTTTTTTGCAAGTTCCTGCTCGAACTGTTCGCGTGTCATTCTGTTCTGTGCAAGAACAGATTCGACTGCTGCATCCAGCTCGTCTGCCGGTACCTGAATATCAAGAGCTTCAGCTTCCTGTTTCGAAATGGCATTGTTTATCAGCTGATCAATAAGTTTATCCTTCCTGTCGAGCACAGCCTGAGTCTGAACGCTCGCCGGATCATCAAAACGCAGCAACTTTTTGCAGTCATAAATCGTATAGACTTTGCCATTGACGCGGACAACCATCTTGTTTACAAGCTGTTCTTCCGCAAGCACAGAGAAAAATGAAATAAAAATTACCAGAAAAACTAATTTCAGCTTCATATCAGCTTATTGCTTCTTTACAGGTTTACCAAGTTGGAGCTTCATCTGATTTTGATTCTGATTCTGGTCTCCACCGTTCTTTCTAAGCTCTTCCTGTTGTTTTCTTAATTTTTCGAGCTGTTCCGGTGAAATGATGGGTTTCTTCATTTTTCCCTGAGGCATCTGATTTTTGTCAAAATTTTCAGAAGCATTCTTTGCAGCTTCTGAAGTAGAAATTTCGATTGCGAGAGCGGCATCCTTGTCAAATTTGTAGCCAAGTTCCTTTTTGTATTTTTCGATCAGATCTTCATACGAAGTTTTTCTCTTTTCCGTTTTGAGAGTGTTTTCGATGTTGGCTTTGACATCTTCGAAAGTTTTCTCGATTTTGTCTTTTTTGCCAGTCAATTTGATGACATGGAAACCGAATTCCGATTCTACCGGTTTGCTTATATCGCCTACGTTCTGAAGAGCAAAAGCACCGTCACTGAATTCCTTAACCATGTTTCCGCCTTCTTCAGTTCTCTGGAAGTAGCCGAGATCACCGCCTCTTTTCTTTGAACCTTCGTCTTCGCTGTATTTTTCAACAAGTTTTGCGAAACTTCCCATATCTTTTGCACTTTTTTCAGCTTCCTCTGCTACTTTTTCAGCAAGTTTTCTAGCAGCTTCTTTGTCTCTCGAATCTGTTACTTTAATAAGGATATGGCTTGCTTTGACTTTTGCCGGCGTGTTGAAGGAATCTTTCTTTTCTTCATAATATTTTTTCATCTCGTCTTCGGAAATTTTTAGACTTTCCTCGATCTGAACTTTCATTTTCGTGCCGCTGTAATACCTTGCGATTGTGTTTTTTACCTGAGAAAGAAGTATCGGGTCATCAAGAACTCCGTCTTTGATGGCTTTCATTGCAACAAGTTCGCCTTCAACGATCTTGGTCATAAGTTCTTCCTTTCTCTCCGGCGTATTGTAACGAGCTTTGAGATAGTCGTTAAGATTGTCTACATAAGTCTTGATATATTTTTCACTAAGTTTTACACCACCGAATTCGGCAATCGTTTTGCCGCCGCCGTTCGGATAAAGCTCAACACTCCCTTTACTATCGCAGCAGCCTGCAAAAGCAACCAAAAAAACAAATAAAACAACAACTAAAATTCTTTTCATAATGACCTCCTAAATATCAAAATTTATAATTTATCCGCATAAGCAGAAAAAAACGCGTTATTAAAACCGAGGCACCTTGTTAAGTCAAGATTAAAACCCGAGACAAAAAACATATCGAGACCTCTTTCTACATAAAATCGTCCCATGAAGTCTTCTTGCCTTTGAGCATTTTCTTAAGTTTTATAACGGCCTTAGCTTCTATCTGTCTTATTCTTTCGCGTGTTACGCCAAATTCCTTTCCGATTTCGTCTAGAGTGAAAGAATCAGTTTCACCTATTCCAAAACGCATTCTGATAACCTTTTCTTCTCTCGGCGTGAGACCATGGAAAAGTTCTCTGATAATTTCAGCCATATTCTGACGAGCGGTGTAATCTTCCGGACTCAGAGTTTTAGGATCTTCTACAAAATCCTGAAGCTGGCTGTCTTCGTCCTCACCTATCGGCGTTTCAAGCGAAATAGTTTCTCTCGCGCTGCGCCAAACCTTGCGTATCTTGTCTTCGGGAAGGTTCATATGCTTTGCGACATCGGCAATACTCGGCTCAAAACCGTTTTTATTTGTAAGTTCCTTTATTGTCTTGTTGATTTTATTCATCATTTCGATCATATGGACCGGAATTCTTATCGTCCTGCCCTGATCCGCGATAGCTCTCGTAATCGACTGTCTGATCCACCATGTTGCATAAGTCGAAAACTTGTAACCGCGATGATATTCGAATTTGTCAACTGCCTTGATGAGACCGATATTTCCCTCACAAATGATGTCTTTGAAATCAAGACCGCGATTGTTGTATTTTTTCGCGATACTGACAACGAGTCTCAAGTTTGCCTGAATAAGCTGGTTCTTAGCGTTACGGACAGCCTCTTCCGCCGCTCTGAGCTTTTTGGAATTGGCAGTAAGTTCTTCAATCGAGAGGGTCGTTTCCGCCTCAAGTTTTTTGATGCTACGTTTCGTCTGGTTGATGAGGGCATATTTTTCGCTGATATGCAGAGCATTTGCATCAACAAGCGGGAACTTATCAGGATTCGCTATAATCTGTCCCATTTGTTCAAATGTCATGTTCATCCCGTCCTCGATGATTTTTATATTGTTCTGCAGCTGCTTTGCCTTCTCTTCGTAAAGCCTGATCTTTTCGCAAAGAGAGTTCAGATATGCCTTGTTGAGTCTCATTTCGATAACAATATCAACCATTTCATCAATAACTGCATCGAGGGCTGCAGTATATTTTTTCTTTGCCTCAGATCTGAGACGCGGGGTTTCGAGCTGTTTCAAAACTTTTATTTTTTCTCTGTTTTTGGTTTTGAGACGCTCGATACATGCAACAGTAGCCTCTATAAGCGACTGATTTCTTTCGTTGTTCTGAATTTCCTTCTGAGTCGGAACTTTCGGTTGTTTCGACTTTTTGTCCTGAAGTTCCGGTTCTATTATCGCATCATCATCTTCTTCATCGTCATCCGACGGATTTTTCTCATTTTCGAAATCGTCGTCTTCATCCTCTTCCGCATCGCCGTTCATCTCTTCATCCTGCTCACGGACAATTTCTTTTATATTCAACTGGCCGTTGTTCACTTTGTCGGGAATAGTGACAATCTCTTTGAAAGTAATAAAAAAATCGAGAAGAAGTCTGATTATATCTTTTTCTCCACTTTCAATTTTCTTTGCGATATCGACCTCGCCCTCTTTCGTGAGCAGTGGAACCGAACCGATTGTAAGCATATACATTCTGAGCGGATCCTTTCTTCCCCTTTCGTGTGTTGTTGCGGAAGTTTTCTTCATTATCGTTGCAACAGCATCGGCTGACGGAATTTCTGTTTCGTCAGGAACACTAGGAGTAATTCCCATCTTTCTGTCAAGAGTAAAATCGTCAGGCAGGACATTGAAAAGCATATCCATATCGTCCACACTGAAATCATCTGGAACCATTTTGTTGAAATCCTGCGGATCAGTGAAGTTGTCCGCATTCATCAGCACATCTTTTGCAACCTGTTCAAGCGATTCCTTTGGATTTCTCCCTTCCTGCTGCAGCTGTCTGACTCTGTCAGAAATCTGCTCTTCCTTTTTCCTGCGGCTCAAAGCCTCGGAATCTCTCGTGATTACGTTCCTTTTTTTCATCATGAAAGGCGGAATTCTCATTTTTTCCTCCTGGATCAATTATGAATAATTCTGTTATCGCATTTTATTTTCTCAAGATCCCTGTTCTCTTTGATGATTTCGGCTATTTTCTGTTTAGCCTCGTCACTTCCGTCACCGCACAGGGTCTTGTAAAGCATTTCATTCTGGGCAATCTTGATGCCGGCGAGTTCTCTCGTAAAATATTTTTCGATATAGTCATCGTCCTTGCCTTTAAATTCAACCGCTACATCGCCATTTTCATCGACTTTTTCGAGGATAGCATTCATTGATTCACCCTCATCATAGGCTGCGGAAATCTCATCTATCAAAGCACCGTAGCCCGAATATACGAAGTAATCCCTCACTTCTTCGAGAGAACGGACGAATTCATTGTGTAAAACAGCAATGACAACCAGTTTCTTCATATTCTCGAAACTGTTTCTGTCATAGGGGTTGTGTTGTTTAACTTCACCAGCTTCAGCCTTTGCAGCGAGCGTCTTCACTCTCGAAAACCTTGAAGGATATATCCTGATTTCGCCATTAGACTTTTTCAGCAGATAGTTCGCATAGGCATTACTCTTTACTGACGGAATATTTTCAAAAATATCGCGGATAACATGTTCTGTCTTGAGTTTTTCCTCAACATTTTCGAGAGAGTTGAAAATTAAAAGCTGCTCGTCAAGAAGTTCCTGAAAAAGCGGTCTCGAATTTTCAATAAGGGCGCGTATTTTCTCGGTGCCGCCATCTTTTTTAAGCAGAGAATCGGGGTCTTCACCTTCGTCAGGAATGAACGCAGCTCTGAGATCCAGTTTATCCGGCACTGTCAGCTTTGCAATCCTTTTTGCAGCGGCGCGCCCTGCACTGTCACCGTCAAGCATGACAACAAGAGGCTTGTTGAACTTGCTCAGAATTTCAAGGTGATTTTCGCTTATCGCAGTACCCAAAGCGGCAACTGCCGTTCCAAAACCGTACTGGTGCATCGCAACAACATCAAAGTAGCCTTCACACAAAACAACATAAGGAAAATCATGCAGCGATTCCCTGACAAAATCTATCCCGAAAAGATTGTGTTTCTTGTTGAACACCGGCGTATCAGGTGAATTGAGATACTTCGGACCGCCACTGCCCTTGTCCATAACCCTTCCTCCGAAAGCAATGACGTTTTTTCTGCTTATTATAGGGAACATCAGGCGGTTGAAAAAGAAAGAGCGCACCCTTGAGTTTTCGTCAATCTTAACGAGACCGGCACGCGCCGCAGTGTTAAGACTTACACCACTTTCTTTGAGCTGCTCGATAAAAATATCGCCGTCACCGATGTAGCCTATTGCGAAACGGCGCTTCATATCGTCCGAGACACCGCGTTTTTTGAGATATTCAAGCGCTTCGCTGCTGTTTTCAAGATTCTGCATAAATATCTTCGCAGCAATTTTGTTTGCCTCAAGAATTTCGTTTCTCAACTGTTCGGTTTCTCTGTCGATTTTCGGTTCATCCTTAAGGAGTTCTGGAATGTTGAACTCCTCACCCAGTTTTCTCACTGCGTCGGAATATGAGTATCCCTCTTTTTTCATCAGAAAAGTTATCGCATTTCCAGAAGCTCCGCAACCAAAGCAGTAGAAGGTATTCATATCCGTATATATGTGAAATGACGGCGTTTTTTCGTTATGAAGCGGACACAGGCACTTAAAACCTCTTCCTGTCGGTTCCAACTTCGCATACTTCGAGATTATTTTGTCAAGAGAAATGCGCTCAGAAACGAGCCTGTTGACTTCAGCAGAAAATGCCAACGCAACTCCTCCAAAAAAAAGGCTGATTATATTACTACTTTAATTTTAAAAATCAATATTTTTATGGTCTTGACTTGAATTAAAATAATTGTATCATATTTCAATTTTGTTTTTTTGATTTTTACGAGGTTTCAAAATGAAAAAAGCAGTGATTTTCACAATTTTTCTTTCCTTTTTCTTCTTTGGTTGCGGAGAAACTAAGCTTGTAAGTTCCGGCACATTCGAAGACAAGCCTGTGCAGGATCAGAACGACGACTCCGGTGAAGCAATTGACGATTCGGATGCAGAAGAAGAAAGCGACACCGCTCCGCAAAGAGACGAAGACAGAGAAAGACCTTTTAACGACAATGACAGCGAAGGTGAAGGAGGCGGTGAAGAGGATGGCTGGAACGGCGGCGGAGAGGAAGAAGATCCCGACGAAAGACCTGACAGAGATAATGACCGTCCGGAAAATCCAGAGAACGATAATGATACTCCTGTTGACAGGGACAGCGACGGTGACGGAGTGCTTGACAGCGAAGACGGATGCCCGGCAGATTCTGAAAAGACAGAACCCGGCGTATGCGGATGCGGTGTTCCCGAAAGCAACCTTGATACCGATGGTGACGGAGTTCCAGACTGCATAGACAACTGCAAAACTGACAAAAACACAGACCAGGCCGATCTTGACGGTGACGGTCTCGGTGACGCTTGCGACGACGACATTGACGGCGACGGTGTAAAAAACAGTGAAGATAACTGCGTCAAAATTGCAAATCCCAAAGAAGGAGGTTCTCTTTTTTCACCCGCAAAGCAGCCTGACACTGACGGTGACGGCATTGGTGACGCATGTGACGACGACATTGACGGCGACAAAATTTTAAACGGAGACGACAACTGTCCGAATGTAGCAAATGCCGACCAGACAAACAGTGACCACGACATTGCAGGAGATGCATGCGATCTTTGCCCTGAAGATGGAAATAAAATCGAAGAAGGCATATGCGGATGCGGAGTTGCAGACACAGATAGTGACGGTGATGGCACTGTTGACTGCAAAGACAACTGTCCTGACGATTTCAACGGTTCGCAACTTGACAGCGACGGAGACGGAATAGGCGATGCATGCGATGAAAATCCTTATGTAAAAGATGACACCAGCGACACCGACACGACTGACACCGCTGATACAACTGACACAGCTGATACCGCTGATACAACCGACACAGCTGATACCGCTGATACCGCTGATACAGCCGACACCGCTGATACAGCCGACACCGCTGATACAGCTGACACAGTTGATACCGCTGATACAGCCGACACCACTGATACAGCCGACACCGCTGATACAGCCGACACAGCTGACACAGCTGATACCAGCGACACTGACACGGCCAACACTGATCTGCCCTAAAATACCCTTTAGTTTTAATTCCTGAAAAAATCGTTATAATCCCCCGTTTTTTGTTCGGAGGTGACAATGAAAACTCTTTTCGAAATGATTATGCCGAATATGTTTTCCGACTTTTTTGCGGCTCACACTCTGCTGCGCGCTTTATTTAACTTCGCAGTAGTCACGCTTATAGCCGTAGCAATGACTTTTGTGGCAAGAAAAATCGTTGACGTAATAATCAAATTCGCCGTAACAAGAACAAAAACGAAGTGGGACGATGTTTTCTTCAATCACGGTGTTTTTTCAAAATTCGTGAACATGGTTCCAGCTCTTATCTTTTACTGGTCGGCATTTTCATTCGACCGCGGCAGCCAGTGGCTGAAAAGACTTTCATTCTGCATCATAATTCTGGTTTTAATGGACATTCTTAGAGCCGCAAACAAAGCCATGCTTGAAATTTACGACTCTTTCGAAATTTCAAAGGACAAGCCGCTCAAAGGGCTCATGCAGATAGTTCTCATCATAATTTACTGTATAGGCTTCATCGCAATGGTTTCCATCCTTCTCGATAAATCCCCTGCCCTGCTCCTCAGCGGTTTGGGAGCAATGACCGCAGTAATCATGCTCATTTTCAGGGATTCTATCCTCGGTTTTGTCGCAGGACTTCAGATTGCTGCAAACAACTCGATAAGAAGAGGAGACTGGATTGTAATGCCGCAGAACAACGCTGACGGCGAAGTGATCGACATTGCGCTCCACACCGTAAAAATCCAGAACTGGGACAAGACAATTTCCAATATACCTACCCACAAATTCATGGAAGAAAGTTTCATCAACTGGCGCGGCATGGTCGAATCGGGAGGGAGAAGAATCAGCAGAAATCTGCTCTTTGATGTCTCTTCTATCCGCCGGCTAACCGATGAAGAGATAGAAAAACTCGCTAGAATCGAACTTATTGCAGATTATATCAAGGCAAAAACAGCAGAAATAGAGAAGTGGAACGCCAACAGCGACAGCGCAGCTCCAGTGAACATGCGGAGACTCACAAATATCGGAACTTTCCGCGAATATGCAAAACAGTATCTCCGCCACAACGAAAATCTCAGACAGGATCTTACTCTTATCGTCAGACAGATGCCGCAGACAGAGCACGGACTTCCGCTCCAGATATACGCATTTACAAAAACTACTGAATGGGTCGATTACGAAGCTGTTCAATCTGATATTTTCGATCACCTAATCTCCACAGCTGTATTTTTCGGACTAAGGCTTTACCAGCAGCCAGGCTGGCACGACATTCAGGTTGTTGCAGAAAAACTCAATGAGAAATCAAATGCAAAAAGTAAAGAAACTGATAAAAACGCTTAAAGGCAAAAAGCGAATATTCATACAGACGCACAATTATCCTGACCATGATGCAGTTGCATCGGCGTTTGCGCTGTACTATCTGCTGAGAAATTGCAAAATAGAATCCTATATCATCTTCCACGGTGATATTCTGAGGGATTCGCTCCAGAAAATGATCGACAAACTGAATATTCCTATACTTCCGCATTACAAATATGAGCTTAATGATGAAGACACAATTGTCATAGTCGATGCAAATAAAGGAAACAAAAATGTCGCGGCTTTGAAGGGAAACGTTGTTGCAGTAATAGATCACCATCCCGGAATTACTAACGAAGATCTTGAATTCTGCGACATCAGAAGCGACTACGGCGCATGCGCCAGCATTATTTTTTCATACTTTGCAGAACTTATGCTTGAACCTGGCAGAGAGGTTGCTACTGCACTCCACGCAGGAATAGTCTTCGACACGCACCAGTTTACAAGAAATGTCAATCCGCTTGACATCGAAACCGTCGCAATGCTCTATCATGTGAGCGATGTAGCTTTTGTGAACTCGCTTGTCAGAAACTCGATAAAACTCGAAGATGTCAAGCAATACAGATATCTTCTCGACAAAATACGCATCAAAGACCGCTGTGCCTACTGTCATTTTCAGGAAGGCTGTGACAAGGATCTCCTTGCAATTCTTGCGGACTACCTACTTTCGGTCAAAGAGATAAAAGTTGTCGTTCTCTCGGCTCAGTCATCAGACTGCGTCTCATTCTGCGTCAGGAGCGAAATTCCAGAAATTCCTGCTAACACGATGATACAACAGCTTCTCGCAGGAATAGGCTCAGGAGGCGGGCACTTTGACATGGCCGGAGGAAGAATTCCAAACATCAAGGATTTTAGTCAGGATGATATCTATAAAAAAATGATTTCCCTTTTAAACGGGAAAATATGAGGGGGGAAAAAATGAAAAAAATCCTGTTTTGCATAATGCTTGCACTTTTTTTTGCAGTTTCGTGCAGCAACAACTCCTCTAAACCCGGTGGTGACACAGATTCAGACAGCGATTCTATGACTGATGACACAGATTACGACAGCGAAGAACAGGCTCAGGACGACGACAATGATAACGATAGCGGAATAGAAGACAATCTGGATTTCGAATCAGGGTTCATCGCTCTCGAAAGTGTTGATTACATGCTGAAAAATTATGACCAGAACACCACAGGCAAAGCCATGATGTGGTATAATTTCCAGCCTGCCGATGAAAATCCCGAGGAAAAGCCGCTTTTTGTTTTTTACAACGGAGGTCCGGGCTCTGCATCAGCAATTGTTTTTCTTTACAACACCGCAAAAAGAACTGGCGACCAGGCTTTTTCCGAAGATGGTTTTGCCGAAAACGCGTCAAGCTGGACAAAGTTCGGAAACCTGCTTTACGTTGATGCGCGGCAGACAGGATTTTCTTATGGAATCGTTGACGATCCGACTGACAATTCAGCCAGAAGCGGTTACTTTTCGGCTTCTAACTTCAACGTTTTCGCCGACGCAGCAGACTTTATCCGCGTCATTCTCCGTTTCATGAAAAGCCATCCCTCACTTAAATCAAATCCTGTTGTACTCGCTGGTGAAAGCTATGGCGGAACAAGGTCAACAGCGATTCTAAACGTTCTGCTCAATGTTGCCGATTATGCAGAAAAAAACAGGCAGTTTTACGATGAGACACTTTTCAATGAAATAGCTGCCCACTTTCAGGAAATAGATTCTTCGGTCAGCGGGATGCCTTCGAAAGAAGTTGTCGCAAAACAGTTCGGCAGACAGATTCTGATACAGCCTCTTGTCGCAGGTCAGGAACAGTTCGATGCGGAAGGAGAGCTTCTTGAAGCAGACGGCAGTCCGCTTTACATCATCGAAGAGGAAACTGGAGTTACATTCAACAAGTGCGGCGACTACAACTGTTCTAAACACAACAATGCGCTTTACTACGTTCAGAGAGCGGGACGCGATTACTACTCCTACCGCAGACCTTACAACTGGCTTTTTGACTACACCGACGTCGGAGCGGCTAAAATGCTCCAGATGCCGATGTTCGGCGAATTCATTCTCAACGATCCTAAAAAAATCAATGGACTTTACGCCGAAAACCGTGTCGGAGCATTCAGATACAGTTCTACAACGAACAGAAATTTAAGGAATTCTGTGCTGGCTTCGGCTTTTGAAAATCTTCCTGAAATTGAAAAAATAATAATGAAAGCCCGCCTCGAACAGCGCAATGCGAAGCCGCTTTCGAGCGGAAATCTTGAAAGCGTTTTCGGAGAACTTCCACCTTACGATGAATACTTTGTCGATTTGAGTTATGAAATCAATTTAACATTTTCCACTGCTGCAATCGACCATTACGATACCATAAACGGCAAAATGTTCCTTGAAAACATCAGGACCGTTAAAACCTTCATCACGCAGGCTGAGGAGGATATCATCATCTACTCGAAAGGAATTCCTGAGTCACTCAAAAAATTCAACGGAGTGTCGGGCGTTGATACAGATGATAACTCTTTTACAGTCAACTTCTCAGACGGCAACTCCGTTCTCGTAACTTTCCCGTTCTACCCGGAAAGTTCGCACAGTGTTCCGGTGAACCAGCCGGTGAAATTGTTCAATGATGTCAAGAATTGGATGAATTAACGTAACGGCGTAACGACGTGACGATATGACGGCGCTGGAGCACCAGCGCCGTTAGAAACTATTTCCCGAAATATCTTTCAAGAAGTCCTTTGAGAGCTTTGCCGTGACGTGCTTCGTCGCGTGCCATTTCATGAACTGTGTCGTGGATCGCGTCAAGACCGTTCTGTTTCGCGCATTTTGCAAGTTCAACTTTGCCTGCCGTTGCACCGAATTCGCAGTCAACACGCCATTTGAGGTTTGCCTTGGTCGAATTTTTCATGTTCGGCTCAAGCGTTTCACCGAGAAGTTCAGCGAATTTTGCAGCGTGCTCAGCTTCTTCGAAAGCAGCCTTTTCCCAATAAAGGCCGATTTCCGGATAACCTTCTCTGTGAGCGATCCTAGCCATGCAGAGATACATTCCGACTTCAGAGCATTCGCCGGTGAAATTTGCCTTGAGCTGCTCAAGGATGAATTTTTTGTCTTCTTCGGAAACATTAGCATTGTCTTTTACAGTCTTTTCGTAAACGCCGAACTCATGCTCTGCAGCAAGCTTGAGCTCGTCCTTGATCTCATCGAACATTGTTGACGGAGCTTTGCATACCGGGCATTTTTCCGGAGCAGACTCACCTTCATAAACATAACCGCAAACCTTGCAAACGAATCTTTTTGTCATAACTTCCTCCATTAAAATCAAGCCAAAAGATTGTCAGAAATTTTTCTGACAAAACCGCATACTTGAAAGGCTTATTGTCATTTTATATGAATGTCAATTTTCATATTGATTTTTTTGTCTCCAGACCTATAAAATAGCGCGCTTTCAGGAGGAAAAATGACAGATTTAGTACCGCACCGCGAAAACCTAAACGGCATTAAAAGAATTGTTAGAGATGACGAGTTATGCTTTGGAGACGTCGTCGGTGTCCACAGAATGCGCGGGCTTTACGATCATTACGGAATTTACACCGGAAACGGAGGAATGATCCACTATGCCGATCCGTCGGGCGATTTCGGCACCAACATCGTCATCCACCGCACCACTATCGACACATTCAAAGAAGATTCTGAATATCTTTTCGTTATCGATTTCGACAAGTTCATCAGAAAAAACAAAGTCAACATCTTCGATATTATAACTCCGCTCGGAATAAACGTTTCAAAACTTCTTATCGCCCTGCTCGGAAACAGCAACTACCGGATCTATTCGCCCGAAGAGACAGTCAGGCGCGCAGAGAGCCGCCTGGGTGAAAGGGATTACAACATAGCGACGAACAACTGTGAACACTTTGCCATATGGTGCAAAACTGGTGTGAGCGAATCAACGCAGGTCGAAAACTTTCTTCAAAAAATCAGAGAGATCAGGATCCGCTGAGTTTTTCCTTGACAAAAACCCGTTCTCAAACTAAAAATAGCGGCTTTTTAGCGTTTATTAACACGGTACGAGGAGAAAAAAATGCACAAGATTAATCAGGATGTTTGCGTAAAATGCGGCGCTTGCGCTGGAACATGCCCGGTAGAAGCTATCATCGAGAAAGACGGCGGCTACGAAGTAACCGACGCTTGCGTTGACTGCGGCGCATGTGAAGACGGCTGCCCGGTAGAAGCTATCAAAGCTTAATTCCGTAAGCCTTGCTTTTTTCGGCCCTCTTCGGAGGGCCTTTTTTTTATCAACCGGAGAAAAAATGATCGAACTTAAAGAATTGAATATTATTGGCGGAACATCAAAAGCCCTGAAAATAGCTGAAAAATCGGTTCGTACCGTGCTTGAACTCACAGAATCGGGCTGCACCATCCCTTTCATCGCGAGATACCGCAAAGAGATGACTGGCAACCTTGACGAAGTTCAGGTGGCTGGAATCATTGATTTTTCAGAGAAGTTAGCAAATCTCGACAAAAGGAAACGCGCTATTCTCAAATCGCTTGAAGAGACAGGGAACTATTCCGACGAACTTGGCATCGCGGTCGCCGATGCAGCAGACATGAGCGTTCTCGAAGACATTTACGCGCCCTACAAGCCGGGACGCAAAACCAAGGCCGACAAAGCAATTGAGGCAGGGTTGCAGCCGCTTGCGGAATACATCATGCTGAACAATCCGCCGACCACTAAAATCCTTGAAAAAGCTAAAGATTTTATTTGTGAAGCATTTAACGACAGCACTTCTGCCGTAAACGGCGCAAAGGAAATAATTGCACAGAAAATCGCCGACACTCCGAAAGTGCGAGATTTTGTCAGGAAAAGCGTCGAAAACGGATTTATTGTCTCTAAAGTAAAGCGCGGCAAAAAGGAAAGCGGCATTCTTTACAGCGACTACTTCGATTTCAGGGAAAGTGCGCAGAGAATCACGCCTCACCGCGTCATGGCGCTCAACCGCGGAGAAAAAGAGGGATTTCTTACGATTTCTGCTGAAGCCGCTAAAACCGAAAAAGAGCTCACAAACGGAATTGAATCGATATTTTTCGCAAGACATTCCGACTTTTTCGGCGAATGTTCGGATCTTGCCCTCACAGACAGGATCTTCGGCAGCATAGAAACTGAAAATTTCAATAAAATCAAAGAGTTTGCAATAGAAGCTTCACTGGATGTCTTCCACAAAAATTTAGAGCAGATCCTTTTAATGCCGCCATTCGGCGAAAAAGCGGTGATCGGCATTGACCCCGGCATCAGAACAGGCTGCAAGGCAGCTCTCCTTGACGAACACGGAAACTTCGTCGCTTCGACTCTCCTCAATCTCCACCTCGACAAAAACGAGGCTAAAAAACTCGAAAAGTGGATCACCGGCTACAAAGTTGCCGGAATCGCCGTCGGAAGCGGAACTTTCGGGCGTGAGGCACACGAAATCCTGAAAAGTTTCTTCGGAAAGCAGCTTGTCGTAGCCTCTGTCAGCGAGGACGGAGCTTCGGTTTACAGCGCGAGTGCCGTCGCCAGAGAGGAGTTTCCCGATCTTGACATAACGGTCCGCGGCGCGATTTCGATCGGGCGAAGGTTTCAGGATCCGCTTTCGGAACTCGTTAAAATTCCGCCCGAAAGCCTCGGTGTCGGGCAGTATCAGCACGATATACCTGTCAAAAAACTGGCAGAAAGGCTCAAAAGAACGGTCGAATGGGCGGTAAACCGCGTCGGAGCGAACCTCAACACCGCAAGTCCTTACCTTCTCGCCTACATTTCAGGGCTCGACAGCAAAAAATCGGCTGAAATCGCAGCTTTCAGGGGCAGCGGAAGACGCTTTAAAAACATCGAAGAACTCAAGAATATCAAAGGAATAGGTGCAAAATCTTTCGAGCAGTGCGCCGGATTCCTGCGTATCTTCGGCGGAGACGAAATACTCGATTCGACAGGCGTCCACCCTGAAAACTACGAATTAGTGAAAAGTGCCGCAAAAAAAGCGGGCGTTCCCCTTGAAACTCTCCTCAAAAACCCGGAAATCATCGACAAAAACATACAGCTTCAGGAACTTTTGCCGCCATCAGTCATCGAAGAATTGAAAAAACGCGGTCTTGACCCACGTGAAAAATTCGAGCAGGCTGAATTTTCCGATGAAGTGCGCACGATAAACGACCTCAAAGAAGGAATGATCTTAAACGGAATCGTCGACAACATCGTCGCTTTCGGTGCATTTGTTGAGATCGGAATCAAGGAGAAGGGCTTACTTCACATCTCCGAAATTTCGGACAAATTCATCAAAAGCCCGGCCGAATGCCTGAAACTGGGGCAGAAAATCAAAGTTATGGTCAAAAATATCGACCTCGAAAGAAAAAGAATATCACTCTCGATGAAAGGTTTAAAGTGATTATCTGATTTCCGCTGATTTCGCCTTGAGTATTGCCTTACGCTTTGTTGAACTTGTCCTTCGGCTGCCGGCAGCGCGGGCATTTCCAGTCATCGGGAAGATCAACGAAAGCGACATTGTCGTTTTCCGCAGGGTCATAGATATATCCGCAGATGCTGCAGACATATTTTCCGGTCGCCGTCTTGTAGGTGATTTCTCCGACAGGAATACTTTCAGGCGGATTAGCGAGGTCTATCACCTTCAGGTTTTCCAGATTTTCATATCCGAGCGGCGTATGCGTCGAGAGATAAACTGTAGGATTTTTCCGGATAAATTCTCTAACTCGGTCAAGAGTTTCCCTTGCAGCGGCTTTGTCTTCGAAAACGATCGAGAGTTTATCGGCATACAGAGCCTCATCCGTATAGGTTATGTCGCCGTGGAACATATAGAAAAGGCCGCCGTCCTCAGCGATGACGATGCTGTTGCCCTTTGTATGCCCCTTGGCTTCGATCAGGCGGACACCGTCTGCAATGATCTGCGAAGCCGGAAAATTGTGATATGCACCGTCGGAATATGCTGCGCGGACGACATTTTCGCCTTTAAGTTCCAGCGCATCGGCATCTTCCGGTGAAATGTAGATTTTTGCATTCGGAAAAGCGCGGAGTTCACCGGTGTGGTCGGCATGCTTGTGGGTAACAAGGATTTTTGTCACCTGTTCCGGCTTGTAGCCTGCCTCAGCCAGTGCCGATACATAATCCTTGATCCTTGTTCCGAGGTGGATCATCGTCTTTTCATCAGGAATCGCATCCGGAGCCTCTTTCGGCATACCCGTGTCGATCAGTATGACCTCACGCCCGGTATCAATGAGGTAATTCTGGAGTGAGGAGCGGTAACGCACGGAAGCGTCGAACTTCTCCAATCCTTCTTCACCTCCGAACGCGAAAGGCTGCGTCATAAATCCGTTCTCATAAAGTTTTACTGCCTTGATTTTCATAGTCTGCCTCCTGCAAAAGTTAAAAATGAGCCCTATTTTGACACCGTGTCAGGATAAATGAGAATAATAATGTGTCAACAAATTATTGCATTTTTCTTTATCACTTCATATCTTCCGGCAGATCTTTTTGATGGAGAAAATGATGAATAAAGAAAAAATCGTGAACGCAGAAAACGGCGGAACGCCGCGGGAAAAAATAATCGTCAGAACAAGCATCATCGGAATCATCGCGAATATTTTTCTTGCAACTTTCAAAGCGGTGATCGGCCTCATGTCGAACTCGATAGCGATCGTTCTGGACGCGGTAAACAACATTTCGGACGCTGGAAGTTCGCTCATCACCATCATCGGAACGAAGCTGGCGGGGCGCGAACCCGACAAAAAGCACCCTTTCGGCTACGGCAGGATCGAGTATCTGAGCGCGATGGTGATTTCCGTGATCGTGCTTTACGCCGGTGTCACTTCGCTTATTGAATCGGTCAAAAAGATCATCACCCCCGAAACTCCGGAATACACGGCGACTTCGCTTGTGATCGTCGGTATCGCCGTTCTGGTGAAAATAGTTCTCGGGCGTTATGTCAAAAGCGTCGGACTCAAGGTAAATTCCGATTCCCTCGTAAACTCAGGCGAGGACGCGACGCTGGATTCCGTGATCTCGGCTTCGACACTTGTCGCTGCGGCAGTTTTTCTGATCGCAGGGATCTCGCTTGAAGCGTGGCTCGGCGCGGTGATCTCGCTCGTGATCGTAAAATCGGGCATCGAAATGCTGAAGGACACGGTTTCGCGGCTGCTCGGCGAAAGAAACGACCCCGACCTTGCGCACAGCATAAAAGAGACCGTCCTGAGTTTTCCCGATGTCAGCGGGGCATACGACCTCGTGCTGAACAACTACGGCCCCGACTCGTGGAACGGCTCGATCCACATTGAAGTTCCCGACACCTACTCCGCCGACATGCTCGACAGACTTATCCGCGAGATCCAGGTCACAGTCTACACGAAACACAACGTGATCCTTACCGCGATCGGAGTCTATTCCGTGAACACTCACGATGCAGAAACCATTGAAATCAGGAACAAAATCCATGATATCGTATTTTCCCGCGAGCATGTGCTGCAGCTTCACGGCTTCTATCTCGTGAAAGAAGAAAAAACCATGAGATTCGATGTCGTAGTCAGCCTAGGAGCGGACGACAGAAAAAGGATCTACACGGAAATCCTGAACGATGTGAGCAGAGAATTCCCCGGTTATCAGTTCCAGATCGTTCTTGATACCGATTTTTCGGAAGAATAGGTGTTTTGAAACCTCACCCTTTGATTCCCTCTCCAGTGTGGCGAGGGGAATGAGCCGTGTCAGGTCACAGCTCTACGATTATTTCCTGATTTCCTCTAATCTCGCTTTGAGGTGAGCCAGATTTTCGGAAAGTTCGGTGTGTTTTGATTTTTCTTTTTCGACTACTTCGGGTTGCGCTTTTTCGAGGAAGTTCGGATTGTTGAGTTTTTTGTCGCAGAGGTCGAAATCTTTCTGGAGTTTCGCGATTTCCTTTTCAAGGCGCTTGATTTCGTCGGAGAAATCGATGAATCCTGCAAGCGGGATGTAGAGCGTTCCGCCTTTTACGAGGGAGCTTGCGGTCTCTTTGTCGGGTGTGAAAGTGTCAACAAATTCAACATCTTTCACTCTTGCGAGCTTGATTATGTATTCAAGTTTTTCGCTGATCGCGTTCTTGAGACCCTCTTCAAGCGCAAGTTTGAGCGGAAGTTCCGCCGAGGGTTTGATGTTGTTTTCTGCGCGGATCGTTCTGATGACGGTAATGATCTCGATAATCTCTTCCATCGTCTGCGCGTCTTTCTCGAAAACAGGGCAGTCGCCGGCTTCCGGGAAGCGGCTTATCATTATCGATTCTTCACGTCCGTCGAAGCTGAAAGGCAGGCTCTGCCACAGCTCTTCTGTGACGTGCGGCATGAATGGGTGAAGCAGTTTGAAGCTTGCGTCGAGGACTTTGAGAAGGACCTGTTTGCCGACGGTTTTCGCCTTTTCGTCAGTGCCGAAGAATGTCGGTTTGATGAGCTCGATATACCAGTCGCAGAACTCGTGCTCCCTGCTCTAAAACCACCCGTCTTCTTCGGTTTTCTCTGCTTTTATTGAGGATTTATGCAATGTTCCGCTGAAAACCTGATAAAGAATGCCGTCATAGACATAGCCTTCACGCAGATAATTTTTTGAGCCGTTTATGCTCTGCAAGCCGCTTTCCGTTACTTTGAAAGTGCCGTTTTTGCAGCCGAGATAAACGCTGTTTCCCGATTTCTGCATCTCAGGATCTTTGCAATATTGCTCAAATTCTGCAATTTCAGGCAAATTTTCAAGATCTGTGATGTCAAAAATCAGAACTTTTCCTTTTCTTGTCAAAAGTCCGTTCAGATTTTCGTAGGCAAAAAGCTGATTTTCAACAATTTCAAGATCTTCAATATTGCTTCCAACAGAAATTGTCGCCTTTAATTCAGGTGCATGCGGATCTGATAAATCAAAAACACGAATTTTTTTATTTTCGGCTGCAAAAAGTTTTCCGCCTTCTATTCTTAGATTTTTGCAATCATCTGTTTTTATCGATGATTTACTTTCAATAGATCCGTCATCATTAATTTCAAAAATGTCAATTTCGCTATAATTCGCAGCATAAAGTGTTCTAGCAAAAACAGCCAAATTGTTAGATTTTCCACTATAAATCATATCTTTTTTTACAAGTTTTCCGTTTTCTTCGATTTCAACTCTGCGGATTCCTGTCAAGCCTCCGAGGTAAAGGCTGTTTTTATAGCCAGCGACACTCAGTTTATAATCAAAGAAGCAGTTCTTTTTGAAATTATATTTTTCAACTTTCTTACATTCGCTGTAAGCATTAGAAACCCCTGGGAAAATCGAATTTTCCTTTTCGTTTATGCAGAATTTTTTCTCAAACAATGGTTTGTCAAGTGAAATTCTTTCTTTTTGGAAAATTTCTCCGTCAAGTTTCCAAGAATCAATATCTTTGCCAGAAATATCCTTGATATCGGCAAGAATAATTTTTCCCGAGTATTCAAACGGTTTTATGAATGAATCATACAAAGAATCAAGATGGGCAATTTCAAGAAAACTATTCGGAATATCCCATGTATAAAGTGCCGTTTTACCTTCTCTGTTTGGAGCTGTAAAAATAAAGAATATCATCCTTCACAAAAGTGTTGTTAAGCGAAAAGACCTGCCCGAAATTAAAAGTATTCAATATTGCCCACGAATTGTTTTCTGAATAGTACACAAGAACGCTTGTTTCACCGCTTGCATTCATCATAATCGCATGAATCTGATCATTTGCTTCAAAAAGTGTAATATATTCAGGAGTCCACGGCAGTTCGGCGAGTTCTTCCATTAACGCACCGTCATTTGTAAAAGATATTTTTGCGAATCTGCGGTTTCTTAAGGGCTTTTCTTCCGCTATATTGCTCACATTTATGTTCCTGTATTGACTGCTCGGAGTAACTGTCATTCCGGCTGCCATATAGATTTCTGTTCCGTGCGTCAATGTTGCTGCCGATCTCATTTCAAAACCGTTCTGAACAGTTCTTTCTCCTTCAAAAATGCCAGCTATATTGCTGAAAGCAACTTTAAAATTTTCATCTTCTTTGTAATAAATGCCATCCTGAATACCGTAAGCAAAAATCTGATTATAATTTTCAGGATATTCCACAGCTTTGACTACTATTTCATCACCGTTGTATGAAACCCGTGAAAAAATAGAAGGTCTCGCTATCGTTTCATAAAGACTTTCCTTAACAATGTCCTCGAACTGTCTTGCAAAAGGAAGATCTTTCCACCATGGTTTGTCGCCTATATATTCACGCAACATTTCCCAATACCATTTACCATAGCCAGGTATGGTAGTATAGCCGCCGAAGAAATCTTTTTTCTCGATAATTACATCTATATTTTTGCTTTTTTTTGCCAAATTCAACTCTTCATTTTTTCCGGCAATATGCTTTTGATATTCTTCACTATTGCTGAAGAACAATTTATTTATCTCATACCCGTCATTGTCATTACCTTTAACATATTTATTTTTATCGCTGAATGCAGCTCCGTGAGAAAGTTTCAACATCGGATAATTTCCACTAAAAATCATTCGTATTTTTTCTTCCTGAGTGTTTGCACGATAAAAATCATTCCCTTGTGTAAGAATCTTAGGAAACAGCCAAGAATCTTTTTGATATTCCCAATCACGAGAATATTTGTTTCTTTGAATCTTAGACCTTTGAATCAGTTCGCTTTTTGCTACAACTTTATTGAAATTCTTCTGTTCCTGATTGTTGCCGTGAATATAAAGCGGTGACCATGTTGAACGATGAAATCTAAAATCCCAAACTTCGTTGGGATGTGCATGATCGGAGCCGCATGATCTTTCAAGGTTTCGGTGCTGTTCAGCTGTGTTCCCGCAATAACAGTAGTAAGATGATATTTTTGCATCCGAATTTTCCATACCTCGGAAATAAGATGCTGTTCCGTTAATTTCTAAAGAATAACCTACATCACATGTTTTCGACCAGAAAGTTGCATTTTTAGATGAATCACGCCAATTTTCCACACAATTGTCTGCGCCACTTTTTCCCCAATATGCGTCAACATCGAATGCATAATCATCTTTAAATTGCTTAAAATCATATTCTTCATCCCATCTTCCATCTTTATCCATGTCACAGAGTTTTCTTGCTTTTAAACAACAATCGCTTGTTGATTTCCTACAATTTTCATCACATTTTTCTCCTTTTTTGTTTTTGACATTCGGACAAGCATCTTTGTCATCAAACCAACTGTCTTTGTCAAAATCTTCACAGACATCACCTCCATTTTTCCCATTCCAGTCTTTTTGATCTGTATTCGGCGTTAGAGGGCAATTATCACAAACATCACCTATCGTATCCTGATCGGAATCCAACTGATTTGGATTATACTCAAACGGACAATTATCTTTATTATCCAATATTCCGTCTTTATCTTTATCATTGTCGCAGGCATCACCTATACCGTTATAATTACTGTCTCTTTGGTCTTTATTCCAAATCAAAGGACAGTTGTCTGTTAAATCATTATATCCGTCTCCGTCATAATCACTAGTATTAAAATGGTATACTGTATTATCGTCAGTATTTCCTTCGTTATCTATCCTTAAAACATGAATATCTCCTTTTAACGAAGAGTCAAGCCATACATGAATACCTTCCAATTCTCCTTTTCTTTTGCCTGTTCCATTATAATCTACATTATAAGAAATATGTCCGAAAGCAAATCTTTGAGTATTATTAAATATTTTAATATTGTTGACTGTTATAAATTCATCATAATGAGGTGCATAAACATTAAAACCTGTATTATCGCTGTAATCATCTCTGCTATCATCTTGAACATATAAAAATACGCCATTGTATGCAAAAGTAGCTCCCTGGTTACTCCAATGACCACTTAATTCTCTCGGATGATCCTGTCCTAAATATATCATTGATTTCAATTCTCCAGAATCAAAATCAAAACCGCAAACAGACCAAGTTTTCATTTTTTTCTTATGTTCATTGATATTGTCAGAAGTCAATTCTTGAGAGGAATCATAGGAACGCAACTCTTTTTTAGCAAAACCATTCGGAATAAAACTATTTGGAACAATATTTTCTGGACACTGATTATAAAATAATTTATCCATTTGATTCAGTGCAACCCAGGCAGCAGACGACATTGTATATCCATCTACAGTCTTGAACTCCATAAAATCAACAAATTCTCTTCGCGTAAGAGAGATTTTTCCAATGTAGGAATGATTTTTATAACAAACATAAAAATATCCAATATATTCACATTTTACAGCAATATCATCATTATCTGCATTGCTGGAAAAATCAATAGTTTCCAAAAATGGAGAATATTTTCCCAACAAGACCTGGATTGTTCTATAATCTTCATCAGAAAGATTGATGTTTTCAGACAAAAAATTATACTTTTCAGACAACAAGTTAAGTTTTTGAGAATCTTCTTCTGAAATTTCAATTTCAATCGGAATGTCTCTCCTTGTTGGTGTTGATATAGAAAGAATTTCTTGGCATTGATCAACCGCAACATAAAGATAATTACCAACTGTATCTATATCTCCGAAATGATTGCAGTTTACTTTAGTTACACCTTTTTCTTTAATAAAATCATTGAATTTATCCAATGTAGTAATGCGATCTTTGTTTGGAGGATATTTATTGATTGGACTGAATTTTTTATCATACTCATAAATATTTTCCTTGTTAGAATAAAACCATCTGTTATAGTTATTAGAAGTGATTCCCTGCCCTTCCTCTCCATGCCCGTTCATTTCGGAGTCTTTTGGTTTTTCTGCCACTTTTTTATATATTGATATAACATTGGCAGTTGAAGCTGATATTTGAAAACAACAAATAATTAAGACTATAAAAATATTATATTTTTTCATTTCTCATCTCCATTTTTCTATTTTATTTTGCTTAATTCTCCGGCTTCCACTCAAATCCCCACGGCTTTTTTGGACTATCTGGATTCGGCGTGTAGTCAATCAGCGGACATTTATTCGGATAAAAATCGCAGTAACATTCAAGATCTCGGACAACCAAATCGGGATCTGAGAAAAAGATGTAAGTGTGTTTGTAAATAAAACTTTCATCTTTTTCTATTGCAAGGTCAAATTCTTCATCAAAACAAACGAGTTTTTTATCCGCAAAACGATATAAGCATTGATCATTTATTTCTTTTGAAGAATCTCTCGGATCTGAATATCTTCTGTGGAGAAGGAAATAATTATCGTTTATGTCTACACCGCCAGCACCGAGCATATCAAATCCTTCATAAAGTGTTGAGTATTTGATGTTTTTGGGATCTGAAATATCGGCAACAACAAAGGAATCAACTGATGTTTGAAGGTTTTCCGCTGCATAAATGATTGTATTTTTGTCTTTGAAAAACGGATATCTGCCGTTTTCACCTTCTCTTGAAACACGGAAACAGCTTGAATCACCGACTGCCAGATCACAGAACTGAACCTGAATCGGAGTATTGTAATCAAAGTAAGTAACATAACTTCCGATCATTGAAGGATAGCCGGCTCTCCGATTGCCGCCGTGCAATGTCTCTTTTTGGTAAAGAAGCTCTTTCCATTTATCCCATTCTCCCATTTTGGTATACATAATCTTCTCGTCTTTTGTAAACTGAAAATTTGCAAAAAGATATGTTTCTGTTGCACGAATATCTGAAATGTATTCCGGGGTTTCAGACATTTTGAAAGCTCGTCCGTAAGTGTTTGTCTCTTTGTCGTAATAGATTAAATACGAATAAGATTTTCCATAGCAAGGCGAATCCTCCGGTGTAAGTGAATTTACACGATAATCCATTGTTTCAATAAAGTAATATCTTTTGTTTTGCCAACCTTCTAAGTGTTCTCTTCCTAACCTCTCTACTTTGCGGGTATTTAAATCATAAACATACATTCCGGCAGTTTCCCAGGCATTCCAGTCCGTGTTACCTGCTGGAACATCAAGATTATAGACAAATTTTCCTTCAAATTGATTAAACGGCAAAGAAACCCCATAAGAAGCCTGCCACGGTCCTGGTGTAAGCAAGGCATCACATTGAAATTTTCCAATATCACGACTCTTTTCTTTATTCCCTTTTTCATAAACAATCTGCGGTTCAAAAGGATAGTTTTCGGCACAAAAATCATAAGGTTCCGGAACGCATTCGTAAATGCAGTTTTTTGACCATAAAATTTTAACATTTTCAGGGTCTTTTGCCGATGTCGGTGCATCACCATAGTAATAGTAGGCAACATTGTAATCAGCTTCGCCGTAAGTCTCAAAATAAGGATCATCACTCCTCTCTGGAATATCAATGTCTTGCTGCCAGTCACCTTCGAAAACATCAGAATCATCTTTGGAATCAGTATCATCATCCAGAATTTCATCTGAATCACTAATAAAATCCGAATCTTCTTCTGAATCTGTGTCTTCATCAACTATTTCGGAATCCTGCGAGTCCGTGTCTGTATCAGGCAGAATGTCGGAATCGTTTTCCGAGATTTTTGATGATGAGCAGGAAAACAGAAAAGAAACTGTTAAAACAAATAAAAACCACTTAAAAAAGGTCTGCATCTGAACCTCCAGAAAATTATTATGTAAAACTCCGTAAATAGTTTACTTTTTATTGAATTGGAGTCAAAAAAATCAAAAACTTTTTAAATATAAATGATGATAGCGCATAGGGATAACACTAAAATAAAAAAAGTTGAATTTTATAGAAAAAATTGACTTACCGAATCCAATTCATAAAATTTATAATTTCGAAGTTTGTGCGGAGGAATGAAAGATACTTAACAAAGTGTTATATCAAAAGGGAGCTAAGCATGGTAAATAATATTTGCGAACCAATTGAAAAGTTTTGGGAAGATAAAGGAATATTAGAAGATACACTAGAATATTTTAAAGATTTGCAAAAAGCATCTAATTTGGTTCCTTTTGTTGGATCAGGAATGTCTGTTCGCTTTGGTTTTCCTACTTGGAGTACTTTTCTACAAAATGTAATAAATAGATATTTTGGAGAAAAGGATGAAAAGAAAGAAAAATTTCAAGATATGCTTAATAAATGTGATTTTTTGAACCTCGCAGAAAAACTTAATAAAGATCTAAAAGATGGAGCACTTCAACAAGCAGTTAAAGAGCAGTTTGATCCAACGAGGAAGAAGCCGGTTGATGGTGAACAAAACTACCTAACAATCTTGAAATCATCAGGAATTACAAAAATTATTACGACAAATTTTGACACAGTAATTGAAGATCATTTGGGTTTAAAGAATACCAGAATAACACTTCCGTCTACTTCTATAGACTCAGGAACTTTAAGAAAATATTTTAATCAAAAAGGAAAGATGTTGATTAAATTGCACGGTACATTTGATGATGCGGATTCCATAATTCTTACAACAACACAGTTTAAATCTTCATATTGCGACAAAAAAAATGCCATAGTTGGATTATTGAAACATATCTGGCAAAATTCAACTCTTTTGTTTATGGGATGTGGATTAAGAAAAGATCCTTTAATAGAGAAAATGGTGAAATTTGCAGAACAAGAAAAATGGCAATGGCATTATGCAATATTGGAATATCCAAATAAGGACGTGGAAACAGTAAAACGAAATTTAGCGGGTATGCACATCTTACCAATTTGGTTTGAACCTAAAAAATATGATCAAATCCTTGCTATTTTAAAAAAGATTCTTGATATAAGGAATATTTCAAAGCAAAAATCCAATATGTATTTAGACAAACTAGCTTCAGAAGTTCAAGACAATGAAAAATTGCAAGATAAACTAGTAAATGCAATAATGGTTCAATGTGACGTAAAGAATAGCTTTAAATGTTCAGAGTCAATATTGAATAAAATATACCAGCATATTGTTCAATCGAATAACAAATATCTATTATCAATAAAAGGAGAACCAGGAACAGGAAAATCAACTATTTTATCGTTGCTTTATTTAAAATGCTTAAAAAACAACACAATAGAACCTTTTCTCATTGATACCCATAAGTATGACAATTGTGAAAGAAAAGAAGCTAAATCAGAATTGGAAAAGCAATTAGGGAACATAGAAAAGAAGTTCAAAAAGGGCAAAAAGAACATCTTGTTTATTGATGGAATAAACGAGTATATTCGAGGAGATAAAGAATTAGAAACAACAATAAACAATTGGATTGAAACAATAAAACACAATACTAATATTAAATTTGTGGTCTCGATTGGCACTCTATATAGTGGTCATTATCCAAAAGAAATTTATCTGCCATCAGAAGACAAAAACGTTGGTATTATTCATAAAGACTATGAAAAAACTATTGTTTTTAATACTGTAGAAAAATTTGACAATCTTGTTGATAAAACACTTGATTACTACATTAATATAGTAGGAAAAAATGAAAAAGTGTCTGCTGATGAAGAATTAAAGAACAAGTTTAACAATGAATTAAAAAAACTTGGTGAACCACGTGCTAACTTCAGAATAGTTTTATTTCTTATTAAGAGATATTATGCGGATAAAGAAAGATTTTTTAGCAAAGATATTGCTGAAATATTCGATAATTATTATATTTCCAAAAATGAAGACATTGATACAATTGCTAAATATGTGGCAACAAGCTTGTTAGCAAACAAACCTCAAGATACATCTGAAAGTCAAGCCAATGCAAAATCTTATTATTTATTTAAATCAAAATCAATAACAAATTATTTTATTGCTCATTATTACATTCATACTATTGAATGCGATAATCGAGAAAGTCTACATGCTCTGTTCAACTGCATTCTTACTCGTGGAATAAATATATTTGCTGTTTATTTAATGAACATAAAAGGTGAAGACGAAGTTAAAAATATTGTTAAGAACATCGGAAAACTTATGAAAGAGAAAAAAATTACGTTACATCAAAAAAATCAACTTGCGTTTATGCTTGGGCGTGTCAAATTTTCTAAACAAAAAGCAATAGAGATATTAACTGAGCAATATCGTAAGTATATAGCATATGTAACGACTGAAGAGTATAGAGGTAGCGGATTAAGTAATGATATTGGAGTGTATATTAGAACGATTGGAATAAGCCTAATACTCTTAGAACATCGTGATCACGAAGAAAAGTTTTATCATGCACTTATTTACAATGGTTATTTAAACCAAATCAATAGGAATTTCCACATACAATATTTCACAACAAATGGTTATAAGTTCGACGACAAATTAGAGTTACGCAATGATGATTTGTCGCCAGAAAAGATTAATTCCCTCTGTGATTTTTTACAGAACAGCTTTAGTTGGTCATATTTATTAAATATTAATATTATTACTTTTTTAAATTTAACCCTTTACAAACTGTTCGCTCTCAACAAAGATTCTAAAGAAGAAATAGATAAAGCAAAAGAGGCAATAAGAGAAATAAGTAAAAAAAATAGTAAATACGAAATTCACAAAGATGTAACAAAACATATTAATGAAGTGTTAAATTTGCTAAATGATAAGATTTATTATGAAAAATTAATGTCGATATATGAGAATAAAAGTGGCAATCGGTCAAAATGGCTCAAAAAGCATTTTCAAGTTGATGATAGTAATCCTATTTTGAAACTTTTGACAGATCACACATGGGGATGCTGTCAATTAGCATTGTTGTTTCTCCCAAAAAATAAAGAGTTTTGCAGATTCAAGCCAGAAAAAGATTACGATTTATCAAAAATAATACTTATGCTTACTGTGCATGATTATGTGCCCAAAGAAGATGGCAGAGAAAAGAATGAAGTAAAGCAATTAACCAAACTCAATACTTTGCCACACTTTTGCAATTTTAACTTTATTAAAGATTTGGTTGATGAATTAAATAAATCAGAAACTTATAATTCTAAGATTGCACATGATATTCTTGAAATTGAAACACTTGTTCAAATCTATATTTATAAAGATATGTTGAAAGAGAAACTTCAACAAGAGATAGAGCAATGGTATAAAGAACACTACCCTCTAAAAACTAGTTTTGGTCAGAATCTGTTAAAATTTTTAGATAATCAATTTAAACGCAACAATGAGATTTTTTAATTCGCACCAACATTTTCTTCAAGTTACTGATTTTATTTCCCGATTTCCTCTAATCTCGCCTTGAGATGAGCCAGATTTTCGGAAAGTTCGGTGTGTTTTGATTTTTCTTTTTCGACTACTTCGGGCTGTGCTTTTTCAAGGAAATTCGGGTTGTTGAGTTTTCTGTCGCAGAGGTCGAAATCTTTCTGGAGTTTCGCAATTTCCTTTTCAAGACGCTTGATTTCATCGGAGAAATCGATGAATCCTGCAAGCGGGATGTAGAGCGTTCCGCCTTTTACGAGAGAACTTGCGGTCTCTTTGTCGGGTGTAAAAGTGTCAACAAATTCAACATCTTTTACTCTTGCGAGCTTGATTATGTATTCAAGTTTTTCGCTGAGCGCGTTCTTGAGACCATCTTCAAGCGCGAGTTTGAGCGGAAGTTCCGCCGAGGGTTTGATGTTGTTTTCGGCGCGGATCGTTCTGATGACGGTGATGATCTCGATGATCTCTTCCATCGTCTGCGCGTCTTTCTCGAAAACGGGGCAGTCGCCGGCTTCTGGGAAGCGGCTTATCATTATCGATTCCTCGCGTCCGTCGAAGGTGAACGGCAGGCTCTGCCACAACTCTTCGGTGACATGCGGCATGAAGGGGTGAAGCAGTTTGAAGCTTGCGTCAAGGACTTTGAGAAGGACCTTTTTGCCGACAGTTTTCGCCTTTTCGTCAGTGCCGAAGAATGTAGGTTTGATGAGCTCGATATACCAGTCGCAGAACTCGTGCCAGAAGAAGTGGTAGATCGCTCCCGCCGCGTCGTTGAGTCTCATTTCGTCGAGGTTTTTGCGGACTTCCTTCGTGACATCCTCGAGTTTCGAGAGGATCCACTTGTCTGCAAACGAGAAATCGTCGTTTTTGTATTCGATCGGGTTGAAATCGAGTTTCTCGCCGTCAGCGAACTGCGTGAGGAAGAATCTCGTCGCGCTGTATATCTTGTTGATGAAAGCCCAGTAGCCTTCGAACC
>DBYV01000010.1 GCA_002310995.1 bacterium UBP6_UBA1177
CTTATTTTTCCGACAAATTTTTTGAGATCCCGTTTCGGATGCACGAATTCATCGAGAAAAGTTATTATAACCCGCTGATTTGTTTTTACGGCAACATCGCCTTCGGTTACATAATTTTCACCGTCAAAATATCCTTTTACTGACAGCATTTCCGCACCTCCCTGCAAAAAAACACTTCATTATACTCAATTTTTTGGGAAAAGCGAGACTTTGATTTTCCAGTTGAAGCAAAGGAGTCGTTCAGGACAATTCCGTCTGCACTCTTCAAAATAAAAATTGACACGGTGTCATTTTTATTTATTCTGACACGGTGTCGGGATCGTGGAGAGTGATTTGACAGAAATTTATAAGAAACTTTCGGACTTGCGGAAACTTCTGAAATCTTTCGGAAGTGCCGCTGTCGCCTTTTCTGGCGGGGTCGATTCGACATTTCTGCTGAAGGTGGCACACGAGGAACTTGGCGAAAAAGCTGTCGCGGTTACGGTCTTTTCGCCGCTTATCCCGAAAAAAGAGGCGCAGGATGCCGAAAATTTCTGCAAAAATGAGAATATCAGGCAGTTTGTTCTTGAACTGGATCCGCTGGAAATTCCCGGTTTTAAAGAAAATCCCGAAAACCGCTGCTATATCTGCAAAAAAGAAATATTTAATAAAATCAAAAACTTGGCTTCAGAAAACGGCGTTTTCACGGTCTGTGACGGGAGCAACGCCGACGATACAGGCGACTACCGCCCCGGAATGCAGGCTATTCGTGAGCTCGGCATAAAAAGCCCGCTTCTGGAATGCGGACTTACGAAAAACGAGATCCGTATCCTTTCAAAAGAGATGGATCTTCCGTGCTGGAACAAACCGAGCGCGGCGTGCCTTGCTTCGAGATTCGTTTACGGCGAAGAAATCACGGGAAAAAAACTGAAGATGGTCGAATTTGCGGAAGATTTCCTGCGCGAAAAAGGCTTTTCGCAGCAACGCGTGAGGATCCACGGCGAAAACTTGGCGCGTATAGAAGTCAACAAAGAAGATTTTGAGAAAATTCTTAAAGTCAAAGAAGAAATCAGTAATTATTTCAGAAGTTTAGGTTTTGTCTACACAACTTTGGACCTGACCGGTTTCAGGAGCGGCAGCATGAACGAGGTGATCAATGAGCGGAACTGATATTTTGAACTTCGCCGAACTCGACCTTGATCGCAAAAAACGGACAGGTTTTGCCGAAGTGGTCTTCTGCCCCGGCAAAAAGGACGAATTTCTGAAAAATATTTTCACAAAACTTTATGCGGAAAACGGCGAAGTTATGGGAACACGCGCCACGAAAGAGCAGTTTGAAATCGTGAAAAGCGTCCTTGAAAACGCAAAGTACGACGAAATTTCGGGAATCATAACTGTGCGGAAAGAAAGGAAAAAACTTGTCGGCAGCATAGCAGTCTGCACGGCCGGAACCGCAGACATTCCCGTTGCCGAGGAAGCCGCGCAAAGTGCCGAATTTTTCGGCTGTTTCGTCGAAAGGATATACGATGTCGGTGTCAGCGGGATCCACAGGCTCCTTTCAAAAACCGAACTTCTGCAGAAAGCGAACTGCGTGATCGCGATCGCCGGAATGGAAGGCGCTCTGGCGAGTGTTGTCGGCGGTCTGGTTGCAGTTCCAGTCATAGCTGTCCCGACATCGGTGGGCTACGGAGCGAGTTTCGACGGGCTTTCCGCACTTCTCACGATGATAAATTCGTGCGCAAACGGCATTTCTGTCGTCAACATTGACAACGGCTTCGGAGCGGCCTACATCGCATCCCAGATAAACTTTTTGGCTGAGAGAGGAAAAGTAAAATGACTGGAAAAAATCTGTATTTCGAGTGCAATTCGGGAATAAGCGGCGATATGGCTGTCGCCGCGCTGCTTGACCTTGGGGCTGATAAAGAGGCGCTTCTCAAAACGCTTGATTCGATCCCTGCGGAGGGTTTTAAGATAGAGATTACGGATGTGCTAAAAAACGAGATAAGGTGCTGCGACTTCAATGTGATTCTGGATCATAAGCACGAAAACCACGACCACGACACCGAGTATCTTTTCGGTCACAAGCATGCAGATGAAGAAGAGCACCACCATCACCATGAACACAGGCATTTAAGCGATATTATTGAAATTATTGCTAAAACAGATCTTTCGGAAAATGCGAAAAATTTAGCTGAAAAAATATTCAGGATAGTCGCAGAATCAGAAGCCAAAGCTCACGCAGTGCCGCTTGAAGAAGTCCATTTTCACGAAGTCGGCGCTGTCGATTCAATCGTCGATATTATCGCGTTCGCGTTCTGCTTCGATAATCTTGGTATCGGGCGCGTTTTCATTCCTGAACTTTGCGAAGGGCACGGTGAGATCAGGTGCCAGCACGGGATCCTGCCGGTTCCGGTTCCTGCAGTCGTAAACATCGTGCAGAAACACGGACTTGTGCTGCAGATGACAGAAATGAAAGGTGAACTCGTGACTCCGACAGGTGCCGCAATCGCCGCCGCAGTCAGGACAGACGGGACACTCCCCGAACTTTTCAAAATCGCAAAAACGGGACTTGGCGCAGGGAAAAGAAACTACGAAAAACCGAGCATTCTCCGCGCGTTTCTGATCGAAGAACCTGAGAAATTAGAAGAAACGCATGAAGAAACTCCTAATAAAATCACCAAGCTGGAAGCCAATATCGACGATTCGACAGGAGAAGCTTTGGGTTTTGCGATGGAGCAGCTTTTTGAAGCCGGCGCGCTCGACGCATTCTACACACCGTGCTTCATGAAGAAAAACCGCCCGGCATACATGCTCACCGTTCTCTGCCGGAACGGCGACGTTGAAAAAATGGAAGATATAATTTTCAACCACACAACGACTATCGGGATCCGCCGCTGCGTAATGGAGCGGACAGTGCTCGAGCGCGAGGAACTTTCAGTCCAGACACCTTACGGGAACGCGAAGATAAAGCTCCTCATCCACAACAACCGCAAGCGTTTCGCGCCGGAATACGAAAGCGTCGCCGAAATCAGCCGCAAAACAGGCATCTCTTTCGGCAAAATATACAATGAACTCATAAGTTTGTGCAAAGCACAGTTCTGAGATTTATCACTTGTCTGTCAAAAACCTCCTTTCTTCAATGTTTTCGAGAATTTGCATCTGACTGATTGCGATTTGGTTGAGTTTTTCAAGTCGTTCGCTCTGGGTAAGACCCTCGTTGATGAAAACAGCGTTCAGATTTTCCATGTTCGACAGGCAGATCAACTGGTTTATTGTCGCGTGGTCTCGGATATTTCCTGAAAGATCGGGATGCTCGTCGCGCCACTGTTTTGCCGTTTTTCCGAACATGGCGACATTGAGCAAGTCAGCTTCGTCGGCATAAACAAATGATTTCTGTGCTGCCGTAAGCTTCGGCGGAATCAGGTTGTGGCTCACTGCGCTCGTATGAATGTGGTAGTTTATCTTCGCGAGTTCGCGTTTCGCACTCCAGCCGAGCTGTTTCTGCTCCTCCGCTTTTAAGCGTTGGAATTCTTTCACCATATATATTTTAAATTCAGGGCTAATCCACATGGCAAATTCAAAAGCGACATCTTTT
The DNA here is from genome assembly GCA_002310995.1 of bacterium UBP6_UBA1177. Taxonomy (GTDB): domain Bacteria; phylum UBP6; class UBA1177; order UBA1177; family UBA1177; genus UBA1177. The sequence goes on from DBYV01000010.1 coordinate 3,575, forward strand.
TGAGCGTAGGTACCGCCGTAACGTCCTGCTTTTGCCTGTAAACTTATGGCATGAGTCCGTTCAACGAATTCTTTTATGCTAATCTTAAAGTTATTCAGCCCCGACTGACTTTTAATTGTGGCGAATTCGCCATAATTAAAATTAGGATTGTAAACTTGTTCCCAAATGCCTATGTATTCAAGAGTATTCCTATTTCTGAGCCAGTCTGTAATGAAAAACTCACCGTCTTTGGCTTTAAGCATATCTGTCAGACAAAGATAGTCTTCATTGTTTACATGAATTAGCCTAATACTTTCACCCTTCACTGTAATTTTTGTCATTTTGAACCTCCTGTTTTTCTTGATTGTTATTTCAAACCCCTCGAATTCGAGGGGGTTAAATTCCACCGAATTCGAGGGAATTAAAATTCCCAAAGGGGTCGATTTCGACCCCCTTCAAACGTAAATCTTCGAATAAAGTATAAAAGAACAATGTTTTTCTAAGTATTTTTATAAAAATTTTAGAATAAATATCAACAAAAAATTTAATTTTAAATTAAAAATTGTCGTCTTCGCTCAGCGGAGCGATGCAATCACCACTCGCATTTCCTCATTCTTCGACTCAACATTATCTAACAGATTGATAAAAAACGACCTCCGTTATCGTTCCAAAAACCCGCCGTTTTTCTTGCATTTTTTGCCGGTTTTTGTATAATATTGCCGCAATTTTTGAGACTAAAGAAGTCAGAATGAGATTTATAAAATCAGCCGGAAATTGTAGAAATTATAGTGGGGAAAACGATGCCAAACAATATTGCACCAAAATCAATAGATACTGAATTGAGAGAACTGATGCGGGACGTTGCATATGGTAAAGCACAACTACCTGAATTTCAGCGTAGTTGGACTTGGGATGATAGCAGGATCATCGGTATTCTGGCAAGCTTGTCACAGGGTTATCCGATGGGTGCCATCATGCGTCTGACATACGGGAATGAGAACGTCAGATTTAAGTATCGGACGATTGAAGGAGTATCTGTTGTCGGCGTCGTTCCCGATTACCTCGTGCTGGATGGGCAGCAGCGGCTTACGTCGATGTACCGCGCTACTTGTTGCAAAGATCCGGTCAATACTACTACCGAAAAGGGCAAAAGAACCGAGCGGTACTACTACCTCGATATCAATAAATGTCTTGATAAAAACGAAGAGCGCGAGGAGGCTGTATTTTCTGTACCAGCAGACAGAAAGAAAAAGACTAATTTCGATAGAGATGTTGAGCTTGATCTGTCAACGCGAGAGCTGGAATACGAGCATGAAATGTTCCCCTTGAACATTGTTTTTGATAGTAATGAATCGTTTGATTGGGCTATGGGTTACATGACTTTCTACGAACAGAGTTCTGATAAAATGGAGAAGTATAAGAGCTTTAATAAGGATGTACTCGAAACGATTACCTCGTACAAACTGCCTGTTATTACCCTTGACAAGGAAACTCCAAGAGAGGCGGTGTGCAAAGTATTCGAAAATGTTAATACCGGCGGTGTCCCACTTACAGTTTTTGAACTCGTAACAGCAAGCTTTGCGACTTACGAGTTTGACCTGCGTAAAGACTGGGAGACTTGCAGAGATATCATCAGGGGCAAAAATGAACCGCTTAACACGGATGTTATGGACGGTGTGGATGAAACCGCATTTCTGACGGCAGTCACCTTGTTTACCACATATCATGCCAATACGATGACCACCTGTAAAAAGAAAGATATTCTATCACTGGCATTCGATGACTACAAGGCTAACAAAGATGTAATCATCGAAGGTTATAAAATGGCGCGTAAATTCTTGTTTAGCCAGTTTATTTTCAGAATGCGAGACTTGCCCTACACCTCTCAGTTGATTCCGCTGGCTGCTATTTGCGCAGAAATTGGAACAGCAATATTCAATCAGCCGCAGACCAAAAAAACATTAAGCCAATGGTTCTGGTGTGGTATTATGGGTGAAATGTACGGTGGTGCAAACGAAACACGCTATGCCAATGATATGGAAGATGTTGTTGCCGCGATCCGTGGTAAAAATAGCTCAAACCGCACGGTCAATGCTGCATACTTCTCCGCAACTCGCTTGATATCCCTGCAAACTCGCAACAGTGCAGCATATAAGGGTATAATGGCTCTGGTATATAGGGAACGCTGCTATGATTTCGTCCAGGGAATAACTATTGATATCGTGAAAAGTATGGACGAAGCACCAGACATACACCATATCTTTCCGGAGACCTACTGCATCAAGATGGGTTACGATAAGAATAAGTGGAATTCTATAATAAACAAGACTCCGCTCTTGCCGGAATCAAATCGTCAAATCGGTGGTGAAGCCCCCAGTGTTTACAGCAAACGAATTATGCGCAAAGCGGAAATCAATGAGGCTGAGCTTCGGTCTCGTGTTGAATCACACTTAATAGACTACGAACGCTTTATTTCTGACGATTTCGACGGATATTTCATTTCGCGTGCTAAGTCCATCATGAAGGCGATTGAAGCTGCAATGGGCAAAAAAATTGCAGATAAAGGCTCAGAGCAAACAATCAAAATCTACGGTGTAAGCCTGGATTAATATCGTATTAATATTGAATCTGCTTCTATAACTCGCCAAAATAATTGCCATTTTTGTTTAAGGTCTGAGGCGTTTCGCGTTGCTCGACATGATGAGTTGCAAGCTATCCGCCTTTATTCCGACAAAAACGACAATCAGTCAAAATAAAAAATTGACACGGTGTCACTTTTATTTATTCTGACATGGTGTCGAGATGGAAGTTCGTTTTTAACTGATTTTTTTTGGAGGTTTCAATGGCATGTTTCACAGTTCCGCTTGCCGAGGCTGTTATTGTTTCGGCGGCAAAAAAAGTTGCTAAAAAGGCTCACTGCAGCGAAACAACTCTCGATTTTATCGACAAAAAAGTGGGCTGGCTTGAAAAAATGCTCTACGGCGGATCGGCTCTGCTTGCTGTTGAGCACCTTTATCACGGTGAAATTTCTATTTTCCCGCCTTTTCTCACTGCTCTCAATACGCCGGAGGAAATACCTGTAATGCTGCATGAAATGGCGACTTCAGGCGTTGCGATGGCACTTCTTACAACAGCCGTATGGGGGGTAATCGTAGGCATTTCAAGTGTGGTCGAGCGCAGTAAAAAGCAGTTCTCGGCTAATGAGGGAGGCAGATGATGTGCCTCATAATGACAATTATCGCGGCGGTCGTTTTTACCGCGCTTTGGGCGAAAATGAGAAAGCAGAGCCTTCTTACGACAACGCTTATGTTCTGGGCTGCGGCTCTGATGTGGAGCGTTGACGGCGTCGCTTCGGTTCTTGACGGAGAGCCGTTTTTCGACATCAGCCGGGAAGACACTGTTCTTGGAGCAATTATCATTCTTTGCGGACTTGCGGTATTCGCAGTGCTCGCAGTGTTTGAAAACCGCAGAGTTTTGAAAGCAAATTAAGGAGGAAACCATGAAAAAACTTTTACTTATAGCGGCCGTTCTTGTGTTTGCAGTAATTTCATGCAAATCGGCTTCGGAAAAGGCTGAAAGCAAGTCCGAGGCTTCGCAGATCCCAGCTGAAAATGCAGAAAAACAGGAAGAAGAAAAACCTGCTCAGAACGAAACTCCCGCTCCTGCGGAAGAGAACAAAACGGAGGAAAAAGCCATGCTTCCCCACCAGACAAACGATGAAAACGCGCCGGTAGTATATTTCATAAAAGAGATCACTCCCGAAGCACTTGTAAAAATCTACGACACTCTCGGCTGGAAGCCTGAAGGCAAAACGGGAGTCAAAATCAGCACGGGCGAATCGGAAAAGTCGAACCATCTGAGACCTGCTCTGATAAAGGATCTCGTGCAGAAAATAAACGGCACGATAGTCGAGTGCAATACAGCTTACCCCGGCAACCGCAACACGAACAAAGCCCATCTCGAGGCACTCAAACAGCGCGGATACCTTGAGATCGCTCCTTTCGACCTTCTTGACGAGGAAGGCGAGATGCTGATACCGATTGAGGGAGCGAAACACCTTGTGAAAGGCGACTATGTCGGAACGCACTTCAAAAATTACGGCTCATACCTCGTTCTTTCGCACTTCAAAGGGCACCAGATGGCCGGTTTCGGCGGCGCGATAAAGAATCTTTCCATAGGCTTCGGAAGCGGAACGGACGTCGAACACTCCGGAAAAATTTATATTCACTCGGCAGGACAGGCGACAAAAGGCTGGGTCACGGCAGAGCAGACTGCGTTTCTCGAATCTATGGCTGAAGCGGCTAAAGGAGTATGTTCGGCTATGAACGGCGGCAAAAACATCGCTTTCATCAATGTTCTCAACCGCCTCAGCGTTGACTGCGACTGCAACGGGAACCCGACTGAACCCGACATGCACGATATCGGCATCGTCGCTTCACTTGACCCGCTTGCAATAGATCAGGCTTCGATAGACATGGTCTGGGCGGCGACCGATTCAAAATCGCTGAAAGAGCGCATCGAATCCCGCAAGGGGCTTCACACTCTCGACTACGCAGCAGAAATCAAACTTGGGAACAGAAACTACAGACTTGTCGAGATAAAATAAAAAATTCGTTTGGTATAGGAGAAGAAAATGCCGAAATGTTCACTTGAAACAATGGTGTGCAGGAGGGAAAAGCTGATTGATGCCTGCGAAAAGCTCTATCAGACAAAGACTTTCGATGAGATAACTTTAAAAGAAATCGGAGATGAAGCTGAGTTTACACGCACTGCGATATACAGCTATTTTCAGACAAAAGAGGAGATTTTTCTTGCACTTTTGCAGCGCGAATACGGAAAGTGGATCAAAGAACTTGAAAATATAGAACAGACGAAAGTAAAGCTCACGGCTTCAAAACTCGCAAAAATGCTGGCACTTTCGCTGCAGAACAGGGTGCAGCTCCTGAAACTTCTCAGCATGAACCTTTATGCGATCGAAGAAAACAGCCGTGATGAAAATCTGCTGGAGTTCAAAAGGGTCTACAAAGCCTCTCTCGATGCAGTCGACAGGTGCTTCAGGAAGTTCGATCCGAAGGCGTCTCCGGCCGAAAGTTATGCTTTCAGCTATCACTTCTTTCCCTTCATGTACGGCATTTATCCTTATGTTTTCCCGTCTGAAAAGCAGATCAAAGCGATGAAAACAGCCGGAATGAAACTGAAAAAACGGACGGTTTGTCAGCTCGCATACCCTGCTATCGTAAAAATGCTCGAAAAAAAATAAAAACAGGCTATAATCCCCTGTTTTTTTCTTTAAATTTCGACGGAGGCCCGGGGTGAAAAAGATTTTTCTTGTGTTTACAATCTTTTTTAGTGTTCTTGCCGTAAGCGGCGCAGAGCTTTTCTACAGCGACGGAACAAGCATTCCGATGAAAAAATCGGAGGAATTGAGCGCGGTAAAAACTACAGCGCGGGATGCGGATAACCAGAAAGGCGCTGTTTACCGCATGAATACCGGAAAATATGTCTATTCTTTTGTCAGCGGGAGCGGAAAAAAAGGGGTCGACACTCTTCCCGTTTATTTTCTGGGAAACGAACCTGTCGTTGCCGAAAGAACGCTGCTGTGGCGCGGTGAAAAACCGATAGAGTATATGGAAGAAAAGTATAATATGAAACTTACCGAAATATTTCCGACTTATCCGCTTTACGCTTTTTCTGTCGAAGGTGACAGTGTCGAGATCTCCGAGAAAATAGTGAAAAACGGTGACGGTTACGCGTTTGCCGATATCGTCCGCGAGACGATCCTTCATTTTGTGCCGGAAAGCGCACCGCAGGATGATTATTTCGGTACGCAATGGCATCTGCACAATACCGGAACGGCCTCATTCCATTATAGCAATATCGATCTTGACAGACCTGTTGCGGCAAACGCCGACACAAAATTCCTTCAGATGCTCGAATTTCTGCACAACAACAATATTGAAGCCGATACGAACACCAAAATTGCGATAATGGATACCGGTGTTGCGCCTGATCATGAAGATCTGACGAACCTTGATGTCGGTTGGAACGCTTTGGAGAATAAAGAGGGCGGCTATCCCGACAGCAATGTGTCTGACACGGTTACTCACGGAACGACATGCGCCGGTGTGAGTGCCGGAGTCGGCAACGATATCGGAATGAGCGGAGTATGTCCGTGGTGCAGGATTTATCCTGTAAAATGGCAGACAGGACACGGTGCGACATCTCATTCAACTTCCGATATGCTGCCCGTTTACGAAAAATATGTGGCGGATCCCGATATAACCACGATAAACTGCAGTTTCGGCCCGAGCTCTCAATACGGGGTCAGCTATCTTTATCCTGGTGAAATCGAAGCGATACGAAGCTTTATGGAGCATGGAAGAGACGGAAAAGGCGGTGTTGTCGTCTATGCATCAGGAAACGACGGTACCGATTCCTCATACAACCGGCTTTTCGAATACGATTTCAAATTCAAAAGAAACGGTGTCGAAGTCAGCAACAGAGTCGTTACGGTAAACGCATCTACCGCATGGGATACCAGAGCCGAATATTCGAATTACGGCCCTGCATCCACTGTTTCCGCTCCTTCACTTTCGAACGGACCGGTGGTAGGTATTGCGACGGCTACGATCCCTGGTGCCGGAGAGTTTCCGGCAGACGGCTCGGATTACACGCGTCTTTTCAGCGGAACTTCCGCTGCCGCTCCTGTCGTTTCAGGCTTGTTCGGTGTCCTGTTCAGCATAAATCCCGACCTCACGCTTGAAGAGGTGGTCGATATTCTGAAAAGAAGTGCCGACAAAATAAATCCCTCAACAGGTCTCTGGGATGAGAACGGTTTCAGTGTGAAATACGGCTACGGCAGGGTAAATCTTGAAAAAGCGGTGCGTCTCGCCAAAGGTTTTGAAATGTGCGGAAATGTTTCGACCGAAGTTTGCGGGAACCATCTTGACGATGACTGCGATGGCTATGTCGATGAAGGTGAAGAGTGTTCTTCACCGCTTCCTGCCGGAAAGCCGTGCTCAACGGATGCCGATTGTGTGAGCGGCCCGTGGACGGCTTCCGATGTTGTATGTCTTACATCTCGTGAAGCGTGGGTATTTAAAGGCGGATACTGTTTCGTAAAATCAAGTCTCTATTCCTCAAGTCTGACCTATTCCTTTGCACCGTGTTCCGACGGAACAAAGATTCTCGGCGGCAGAGAAAATAACTACGATTATTACTGTGCGCTTGAATGCAACAGAGAGCATCCGTGTCAGAGAGAAGGATATTACTGCACCGATGAAGTTCTCGGTATCTGTGTGCCGCTCTGTTCGAACGATTCTGACTGCACTGAAGGTTATTCATGCAGCAACAGCGGACACTGCACTTCGATGTGCGGAAACGGCAGGATCGATGATGGCGAGGCTTGCGACGACGGCGACGACAACGGTGCAACATACTGTGCTTACGGCGAGACGAGCTGCACTGTCTGCACCTCGGAATGCCAGCAGGCGGCTGGAAAGACTTCGTACTGCGGCGACCGCGCGATCGATCCACACTACGGCGAAGAATGTGACAAAGGTTCGTATTACAACGGAAATCTGAACTGCGCTTACGGCGAAATGAGCTGCACTGTCTGCACATCTGACTGCAAGGAAACTGCCGGAACGATCTCCTACTGCGGCGACGGGGTAAGAAACACAGGTTACGAAGCCTGCGATAACGGCACCGACAACGGCAGAACGGACTGTGTTTACGGCGAATATTCCTGCACAGTCTGCACGGCTGACTGTTACACGGCCTCTGGAGCGACATCCTACTGCGGCGACAGCAGAATAGACGCATCCAACGGAGAAGTTTGTGACAACGGATCCGGCAACGGCAGAACGAACTGCGCATACGGCGAACATTCCTGCACAGTCTGCACATCTGATTGTCACACGGATGATGGAATCACATCCTACTGCGGCGACAGCAGAATAGACACATCCAACGGCGAAGGCTGCGACGTTGGTCCTGACAACGGAATGATAACTGACTGCGCATACGGCGAGACTTCATGCACGGTCTGCACGGCTGACTGCCACACGGCGGCTGGAGCGACATCATACTGCGGCGACAGCAGAATAGACGCATCCAACGGAGAAGTTTGTGACAACGGATCCGACAACGGAAGAACTGCATGCGCATACGGCGAGACTTCATGCACGGTCTGCACTACCGGCTGCCAACCGGTGGAAGGCACGGTTTCTTACTGCGGCGACAGCAGAATAGACACATCCAACGGCGAAGGCTGCGACATTGGTCCTGACAACGGAATGATAACGGACTGCGCATACGGCGAGACTTCGTGCACGGTCTGCACGGCTGACTGCCACACGGCCGCGGGAACGACATCTTACTGCGGTGACGGAACTGTTGACAGCGCAAACGGCGAAGCGTGTGACAACGCGTTTGACAACGGCAGAACAAACTGCGTTTACGGCGAAGAGAGCTGCATAGTCTGCACGGCTGATTGTCACACGGATGCTGGAACTGTATCCTACTGCGGCGACGGCAATATCGATGCCGAAAACGGTGAGATTTGTGATGACGGAGCAGACAACGGAATGAACGGTCATTGCACTTCGGAATGTAAAGAGGAAGAGGAAGTTCCGGATGAAGGCGACACTACTCCTGACGAAGGCGACACTACTCCTGACGAGGGCGACACAGCTCCGGATGAAGGAGATACAACTCCGGACGAGGGCGATACCGCTCCAGACGAAGGTGATACTGCACCGGACGAAGGCGATACTGCTCCAGACGAAGGAGATACTGCTCCAGATGAAGGTGACACCGCTCCAGACGAAGGTGATACTGCTCCAGACGAAGGTGATACTGCTCCGGACGAAGGTGACACCGCTCCAGATGAAGGTGACACCGCTCCAGATGAAGGCGATAATGTCGAAGCAGATGATAGCTCAGAAAAACCAGTTTCCGATGATGAAAATGCCGCAACTGAAGACAAGAAAAAAAGCGGAGGCTGTTCGGTTCTTGTGCTCTAAATTGTCTAAATCTTGAATTTTTTATTGAGGTATTTGATGAAAAAGATTTTTCTTGTGTTAGTGCTCATTCTGAGTGTTTCAGCTGTGAACGGTGCCGAGCTTTTTTACAGCAACGGAACAAGTGTTTCTGTAGAAAAAGCGGATGAGTTCAGTGCTGTCAAAACTTCTGCTACGCAGGCTGCGAGTCTGAAAAATGTGTTTTACCGCATGAATAGCGGAAAATATGTTTATTCTTTCGTAAGAGGAACCGGAAAAAAAGGCGGAGACGAACTTCCGGTTTATTATCTCGGAAACGAACTTGTAGTTGCCGAAAGAACGGTTTTCTGGCGCGGTGAAAAATCTGTCGAATATATGGAAGAAAAGTATGGGATGAAACTTGCCGAGATTTTCCCGACTTATCCTCTCTACTCCTTTTCGGTTCAGGGTGACAGTGTTGAAACTGCCGAAAAAATCGTAAAAAACGGTGATGGTTACGCGTTTCCTGATTTTGTCCGTGAGACTCAACATTATTTTGGACCGGAAAATGAGCCTGAAAACGATGATTCGGAAAGTCTTGATTTCGTTCCTGAAAGCGGCCCGGAAGATCCTTACTTTGATGTGCAGTGGCATCTTCAAAACAACGGAGAAGTTCTGAATTATCAGGGGGTAATGGTAAAAACCATGAAGAACGCCGATATAAAGTTCATTCAGGCGCTCGAATTCCTGAATTCAAACGGAATAAAAGTAAATCCGAACACTAAAATCGCAATAATGGATACGGGTGTCATTACTGACCATGAAGATCTGACAAACGTTGAAACAGGATACGATGCTCTGAACAAGACTGACGGTGGTTATCCTGATCCTGCTGCTGTGACCGAAACCCCAGGATATGCGAAACACGGAACAAACTGTGCAGGTGTCAGTGCAGGTGTCAGTAACGAAATCGGAATAATCGGAGTATGTCCGTGGTGTAGAATTTATCCTGTAAGATGGCTTAGCGGCGGAGCTGAGGATCCTGTGTGGTCTGATTCAGATATGATTACAGTTTACGAAAAATATGTCGCAGATCCTGATATTACCACGATAAACTGTAGTTTCGGCCCGAAGTATTCAGACGGTATTGCTGAAGTTACTCCTGGTGCAGTCGAAGCAGTCAGGAATTTTATGCAGAACGGAAGAGGAGGAAAAGGCGGTGTTGTCGTCCATTCATCTGGTAACAACAGTGTCAATGCCTCTTACAAACGGTATTTCGAGTATGATTTCACATTTGAAAGAAACGGCGCCGAAGTCACAGACAGAGTTATCGCGGTAAATGCTTCTTCTGCCTGGGACACGAGAGTTGAATACTCGAATTTCGGTTATGTCTCTACCGTTGCTGCTCCTTCGAAATCACAGAATATGAAAGTCGGTATCGCAACAACTACACTCCGTGGTTACGGCACATACCCGTCAGACGGAAAAGACTACACACTTAATTTTTCAGGAACTTCTGCCTCTGCGCCGATTGTTTCCGGTTTGTTCGGGGTACTTTTCAGCGTGAATCCCGAACTTACGCTTGAGGAGGCGGTTGATATCCTCAAGCAAAGTGCAGATAAAATCAATCCCGAAACAGGTTTCTGGGATGAAAACGGTTTCAGCGTGAAATACGGCTACGGAAGGGTAAATCTGGAAAAAGCGGTGCGCCTTGCCGTCGGAGAGCCGATGTGCGCGGAAGTCAAGGAGGAAGAATGCGGCAACCATCTTGACGACGACTGCGACGGCTATGTTGATGAAGGATGCGCGGAAGAACTTACTGCCGGAAAACCGTGTGAAACAGCATCCGACTGCACGACAGATTCTTTGACAACCAGTTATGTCAGATGTGTCAAGAAGTTTGTTCCTGTTGTTTTTAAAGAAGGTTACTGTTTCATAAGATCGACAAATTATGTGCCGTGTCCTGACGGAACAAAAAGTTGGGATTTGGAAGATAACGTTAAATTTTGTGCACTTGAGTGCAACAGTTCTCATCCTTGCGAAAGATCCGGATATTACTGCACCGATGAAATTCTCGGTATTTGTCTTCCTCGTTGCTCGGACAATTCGGACTGTACGGAAGGTTATATCTGCGGAGAAGACGGCAAATGCGCAGCAGGGGAGTGGACGGACGAAGACTCTGACAACGAACCTGAAGATACGGATGAAACGGTGGATATTGATGAAGTTCCTGACAACGAGGAAATACAGGATAACGAGGAAATATCTGGTGACGAAGAAACTCATGACAGTGCTGATACTTCCGGCAGTGAAGAAATTTCAGACAACAGCGAAAATCCTGATGAAGGTGAGACTGCGGCTGACAGCGAAATTTCATCCGATGATGATGCAACTGAACCAGACGACACTTCTGAAGAGCAGTCTTCCGATGATGAAAATGCCGCAACTGAAAACAAGAAAAAAAGTGGCGGCTGTTCGGTTCTTGTGCTTGAATAATCTCAAAAAAAACACATGGATTTTTATAGAAAATTAAATACAATCATACGTTTTTTTCTTTGAATTTTTATCGAGGTATCTGATGAAAAAGATTTTTCTTTTCTTCGCAATCTTTTGTAGTGTTCTGATTGTAAGCGGTGCCGAGCTTTTTTACAGCGACGGAACCAGCGTTTTAATCAACAAAACGGAAAGTTTTAGCGCGGTAAAAAGTGAAGCTTCGGTTTTTGCTCCCAAAAACGAGCTTTACAGGCTGAATCTGGGAAAATCGGTTTTCTCCGTAATAAGCGGAAAGGGTGGTGAACTGCCGGTCTATTTTTTCGGAGATATGCCGGTTGTTGCAGAAAAAACGCTTTTCTGGCGCGGTGAAAAATCGATCGGATATATGGAAAACAAGTATGGACTGAAGCTTGTTGAAATTCTGCCAACTTATCCGCTTTATGCCTTTTCGGTGCAGGGCGACAGCGTTGAAACTGCCGAAAAAATCGTGAAAAACGGCGACGGTTATGCATTTCCCGATTTAGTACGTGAAACCACTCTCAGGTTTGTGCCGGAAAGTGCGCCGAAAGATCCTTACTTCGATGTCCAGTGGCATCTTCAGAACACTGGAAAGGTTAGGGATTATTACGGAAACGATGCTTCAATTATGAAAAATGCCGATACGAAATTCATTCAGATGCTGGAATTTCTTAATTCCAACAATATCGAAGTCGATACAAATACGAAAGTTGCGATAATGGATACCGGTATCGTGCCTGACCACGAAGATTTAACGAATGTCGAAGTCGGCTATGACGCCTTGAACAACAAAGAGGGCGGATATCCTGACACTTCTGTGCTTGAAGGTTCGCCTTATGCTGCTTATTACGCTTCAAGTGTCGGTCACGGAACGACCTGTGCAGGTGTCAGTGCCGGCGTCGGTAATGAAACCGGAATGAGTGGAATGTGCCCGTGGTGTCGGCTTTATCCTGTCAGATATCTCGAAGGAACTACGGGAACCGCAAGCTCCGACAGCACAATGATCAAAGTTTATGAAAAATATGTTGCAGATCCGAATATCACCACAATAAACTGTAGTTTCGGTCCCGATTCTTCTTACGGTACTATTCCTGTTTCACCTGGTGAAACCGAAGCTATTCAGAACTTTATGCAGAACGGAAGAGGCGGAAAAGGCGGTGTCGTTGTCTATGCTTCAGGAAACGACGGTGTCGATTCATCTTATGAACGGCTTCTCGAATATGATTTTGTTTTTAAAAGGAACGGAGTGGATGTAAAGGACAGGGTTATTACCGTAAACGCTTCGACTGCATGGGATACGATAGCTGAGTATTCGAACTACGGATACGCATCGACGGTCATTGCTCCGTCACTTTCGGAAACTCCGATGGTCGGCATAGCTACGACTGCGATTCCAGGCTACGGCGACTACAAAAATGACTACACGCTTGTGTTTTCGGGAACTTCGGCGGCTGCTCCGGTTGTTTCGGGCTTTTTCGGCGCGATATTCAGCATAAACCCCGATCTCACGCTTGAAGAGGCGATTGAGATTCTGAAAAAAAGTGCTGACAAAATTTATCCTGAGACAGGACTTTGGGATGAAAACGGTTTCAGCGTAAAATTCGGTTACGGCAGAGTCAACCTTGAGAAAGCTGCCCGTATTGCGGCCGGTTTCACGATGTGTGACGGCGAAAATGAAGAAATCTGCGGAAACCATATTGATGACAACTGCGACGGTTATGTCGATGAAGGATGTGCAGGAGAACTTAGTGCAGGAAAATCTTGTGAAACAGATGCCGACTGTGTGACGGATTCTTTGGAAGCAGGTGATGTCGAGTGCATGAAAGCACGCCGTTACTGGGTTTTTAAAGGCGGTTACTGTGTTGCGAAAACAGGCAGAACCCCGTGTCCTGACGGTACAAAGCCTTTCGATGTCATTTCTGACAGACAAAACTATCTCTGCGCACTTGAGTGCAACAGCGTGAAACCGTGTGCAAGAAAGGGATACTACTGTTCCAATGAAGTTCTGGGCGTTTGTCTGCCTTCCTGTTCCGATAATTCGGACTGTAACACAGGTTCTGTATGCAACGATGACGGCAAGTGTCAGAAAGTTCCAGAACCAATCGGTGGAAGCTGCTCCAAAGATGAAGAATGCGCTGGTGATTACACAACCTGCAACGCGTGGTTCGAGGGCGGCTACTGCACACAGGAATGTTTTGACAGCGACGATACTGTCTGCCCTGACGGTGCAAAATGTGTCCCGTACGGAAGACGGCAAACCATGTCGTGCCTGGCCTCATGTTCTTCAGACAAGGATTGTAGAACTGATGAAGGTTACCTTTGCCATCCGCAGATGGGTTCAAAGTCAGGTGTCTGCTACAGAAAGTGCCGCAACATCGCCGACTGTAACGATATAAACGCAGAGTGTACTGAAGATGGCTACTGCGCTCCATACGGTTGGCAGGGATGGTCTGAAGAAGACCCGGAAGACGACAGCGACACAGGTTTAGGTGATGATGTCGATGTTATTGATAATCCGGATGAGGAGATTACGACTGACAGCGACAGCGTAGAAGATTCTGAGCCGCATACAGACGAAGATATCTGTCAGGATGACAAACCGGCTGAAAAGAAAAAAAGCAGCGGCTGTTCTGTTATTGTGATGTAAAATGACTGATCTTAAAGGGAAAAAAGCTCTTATTACCGGGGCTTCCAGCGGTTTTGGAGCAGATTTCGCAGATATTCTTGCCAAAAAAGGGATGAATCTTGTCATTACTGCGCGCCGCGAAGATAAACTCAACGTACTTAAAACCGAAATAGAGGAAAAATACGGCATCAGTGTCCGTGTAATAGCGATGGATCTTATGGGTTTCGATGCGGCTGAAAGGCTTTATGCCGAAGTGAAGGATGAAAACATCGATATGCTCGTAAACAATGCTGGTTACGGAATGTACGGCTGGTTTGAAAAGCAGAATGTTGTCGAACTTAACAGAATGGTACAGCTCAACGTCGTTTCGGCAATGACGTTGGCCAATCTTTTTGCAAAAGATTTTTCGGCTAAAAATTCTGGCTGGATTCTGAATACAGCATCGTTCGCGGCATTCAATCCGACACCTTTCTATGCGGTTTACGGTGCGACAAAAGCATTTCTGATGAATTTTTCAGTGGCTCTCAGAACGGAATTTAAGAAAAACGGAAAAAATGTCTGCGTAACTGCTTTTTGTCCCGGTTTCACGGCAACGGAATTTGTCGAAACAGCAGGACAGAAACGCTCATGGTTCCTGGAAAAAACCATTGGGAAAAGTTATCCTGCGGCAGTTGAAGCGATAGAGGCGCTTCTTAAAAATAAGCCGATTGTCATGCCGCGCCTGATGAACCGCTTCGGGGCATTTTGCCTTCGTTTTATGCCGAGAAGCATGGCGGCCGATGCGGCGTTCAGCTCGATTTGCGAAAAAAAGTGAAATAAAAATTCTCTGGTCTGTAACCGTCTTCATTGAAAAATATCTAATAATCGTTATATTCCGCTGGTTGGTTTTTTATCACTTTAGGAGGGAAAAATGATAGTTATCACGGGTGCAAGCGGTCATGTAGGCAACAATCTTGTCCGCGAACTCAACAAAAGAGGCATTAAACCGAGAATTCTGATTCATGAGGAAACTACGGTCAGAAAGGCGATAGAAGGGCTTGATTTCGAGGAAGTAAAAGGTGACACAAGGGATCTTGAATCGCTGAAAAAAGCTTTTGAAGGTGCTGATCTAGTCTACAACTGCGCAGCTGCGATTTCTATCAAATGCGGTGTTTACGATAAAATCAAAACGGTCAATGTCGACGGTGTCAGAAACGTTGTCGAAGCTTGTATTGCAGACAAAGTCAGAAGGCTTGTCCACGTCAGTTCGATCGAGGCTCTGGGCGATCCCGGTGAAGGTGTTGTTGCAACCGAAGAAATGGGTTTCAACCCCGACAGAGCGATGCTCGAATACGGAATCACGAAGGCAGAAGGTTCTCTTATCGTCCAGAAAGCGGTCGAAGACGGGAGACTTGACGCTGTTACCGTATGTCCAGTAGGAATTCTGGGGCCGAACGACTTCCGTCCGTCGCAGATGGGAACGATGGAAATGAATTTCCGCAAAGGCAAACTTCCTGCTTATCCTGCTTACGGCGGATTTGACTGGGTCGATGTCAGAGACGTCGTCGAAGGAATAATTCTGGCAGGCGAAAAGGGCAAAACCGGCGAATTTTATCTTCTTACCGGCGGTCATGTGACGAATGACGAAATGATGGGAATCCTTGAAAAACTTTCCGGCAGAAAACGCCCGATTGTTTCGCTTCCGTACTGGCTGATGTACACCATGGGATTTTTGGCTGAAAACTGCTTTTACCGCTTTTTCAAGAACGTTGAACCCGTTATAACACGCGGTAGTGCAAGGATTCTCAAAAGCGATCTTCACGCATCATCCGAAAAGGCACAGAAAGAACTTGGCATGAAATTCAGAAACGTCGAAGAGATCTTCCGAGATCACTACAATTGGATGGTAGAATACACCGAAGGCAAAAAATAACTTTTTTTCGACGCGCCGTAGTCCCTAGATTCCTTAAATTCCCTAGGCTCCCTAAACTCCTTAACAATGCGGCGCCGACAACCGCAAAGCCTCCCGAAACTTCCCGATTTTTTGACTTTTTCACCAAAAAAAGTATAATAACGCGCTTTTTTTCGGGGAGTTTTTATGAAGCGTGTTTCCCTTGTTTTTATAATTCTCTTTTCTTTTTTCACCCTTTTTCCGGAAAGCGCGGAACAGTCGTTTCTGACCTTGAAATATCAGGCAACGGCAATCGGTGAAATCTCGCTTGCATACAGGCTTCAGGCCTTGACGATGAGCCTTGCGGCGGCAAAAGCGGTCGATAATGAATACATTACGGCAATTCTTGATGAGACCGATGCCACGGTTTCAAACGGAAAATCGATAATCCTTGCAAAAAACACAAATCCTGATGTTTTGACCAAAGAAATTGTTTCGGCTTTTGACCAGCTTCTGAAGTGTTCAGGAAGCATAAAAAAATATTCTGCCGCAAAAGAAAAAAACAATCGTGGTGAAGTCGAGAAATGCCTTGAAATTTCAAAGAAAAATATAGATAAACTGACAGAAGCGCATTATAAAATTCAGAATAAAAACAAAGGTAACGGAGTAAAAAAATGAACAAAGTAATGATTATCATGGGCAGCGATTCCGACTGGAAAACGATGCAGAAAGCTGTTGCTGTTCTCAAGGAATTCGGTGTTGATTTCGAAGTCCATGTAAGTTCGGCTCACAGAACGCCAGAAAAAACGGTTGCTTTAGTCGAGAATTTTGACGGGGTTTGCTTTATCGCCGGTGCCGGAGCTGCGGCTCACCTTGCCGGAGTAATAGCCGGACATACAACAAAACCTGTAATCGCGGTTCCTCTTGATTCTGGAGCGCTCCACGGTCTTGATGCGCTTTACGCCACAGTTCAGATGCCTTCGGGTGTTCCGGTTGCTACAATGGCTATCGACGGTGCAAAGAACGCAGGACTTTTCGCAGTTCAGATTCTCGCTGTTAACGATTTAGAGCTTGCCGCAAAACTTAAGGCGTATAAACAGAAAATGAAAGATGAAGTTGAAGTAAAAGATAATAAAATCCAAGATTTAGCTAAAGAGGTGTAGTATGGAGATTCTTTCTATCGAAGAAGCTGCGTGGAAGGTCAGAAACGGCCAGGTAATCGCTTATCCGACAGAAACAGTCTACGGACTTGGTTCAATAATTTTTGAAGAAGAGCCTGTAATGAGGATAAAACAGATTAAGGGAATTTCGGCAAATAAGCCGCTTTCCGTCCTTATTTCGAACAACAGAAAAGAGGAGATGCTTTCTGAACTGATCGAAAGTTTTCTTCCTGTTGCTCAGAGGCTTGCAAAATTTTTCTGGCCGGGTCCGCTCACGATCATTCACGAATGCAAACCCGATCTTCCAGATTTTATAACTGGTGGAACGGGCTATGTCGGCATTCGCTGCTCACCATACTCTTTTGTCAATAGTTTTATAGACTTAGTCGGCCATCCGATAGTCAGTACGAGTGCAAACATCACAGGACAGGCTCCGGCGACAAACTACACTGATGTCTTTTCTTATTTTGACGGAATGATAGACGGTGTTCTCATCTGCGATGACTCGATTTCAATTGAGCATCATGCAAGTCCGACGAACATTCCTTCGACAATTGTCAGGGTAGAGCATCACAACTTCGAAATCGTCCGCGAAGGAGCTATCAAAAAAGAAGATATTTTCAGAAAAATTCTTTGATTTATGCCTGAAACAGAGCTTACTTTAAACGCAATTTACAATAAATCCACAGAGTTATATCAGTCAAAGAATGGATATCGTTTTAATTCCGATTCGATGATTCTTTCGTGGTTTACTAACAGAATCTGCTCAAATATGGGTTCTGAAAATTCCGCGCTTGAAATCGGGGCCGGGAGCGGAATTGTCTCGATTGTGCTGAAAAGACGCGGATTTCTTCCGAAAATCGACTGTGTGGAAATCCAAAAGACGATGTTTGAAATTCTTGAAAAAAATGTGAAACACAACGGTTTGAGTACTGAAATCGCCCCTGTTTTCGCAGATTTTCTGACTTTTGCAGCCGAAAAACGGAAAAAATACGATATCGTTTTTGTAAATCCTCCGTATTTTGCCAAGGAAAGCGGACACTTGAGCGCAGATTCGGAAAAGGCGCTTGCCAAACACGAAGTTGCAGGAAGTCTCGCCGATTTTTTCGAAATTTCAAAAAACATCCTGCGTAAGGGAGGGAAATTTATCGTCGTTTTCCCTGCATCGCGGCTTCAGTTTGCTCTTTTTTCTGCTGCACAGCATGGCTATACTCTCAAAAATATAGCATTTTTCCGCGAAAACGCCGAGACCAAGCCGGCAACATTTGCAGCATCCTTTGTTTTAGGCAGTAAAACTGCCCTTTCCCCGCTTTCTGATGCCGAAATTTTTGATCTCCGCGATATGAACTGTGAATATTCGAGTGTCGGAATGAAAATCATGTATGAATAAAACTTTTCCTTTTTTGTTTTTCAGAGTATAATTGATATGTTGCTTTTGCGATGGAGGAAGCTATGAAAAGAAACGTTGTTTTGTTGTTTGCGCTTTTTTGTTTAATGTTGTTTGTAGTTCTGCCTGTTTTGGCGGAAGATGAGGAAGAACCTGAGGTTTATTGCGAAAATGAAGCGGGACATTGCACGATTTCAAGATGGGGGCACAAGTGTTTGTGCAAAACGCTTAACGGATATGCTGAAGCAAATGGAGGAGGAAATGGCGAGCGTGAGGTGAGTGAAGAAATTTGCAAATCGGATTTAGAAAGTAACTGTGGCAAAGAACAGCCAACAGTTCGTAGTAAATGTGGGAAAATATTCGATTTTTGCGTCAACTATATTTCCGAATATTCACACTGCACAGACAATTATATGACGGAAGATGATGTACTTGCGGCAGTTGATAACAAAGATGCGTGGAATGACACAAAATACGCAGTTTATTACAGGTGTTGCGGAGCATATGATCTGGCACAGTCAAGACTTGAATGTCTTAAGGAAAAATGCGGAGAAGATTTTACAGAAGAATGTTGCGCTGAATGTGTCGTTGATGATAGTGTAGATACGTGTGATATACTTGACACGGATTCTTCCGATACAGGCAATTCCGAAAAAACTGACACTGCCGATAGTACTGACGCAGAAGAAGTTGATGCCGCAAATACTGATGCTGATGATACCGCAAATACCGAAACTCCGAAGGACGGTTCTGCTCCGGCAGAAGATACAACAGACGGTGATAAAAAAGAAGAAAGCAAATCAGACGGCTGTTTAATGCTTTTCATCTGACATAAAATCCAGAATAAAATTCATTTCTCCCGTTGACTTTCCGAAATATATTTTATGTCTTGTTTTTATATTTTTTTCAAGCATAATTAATTCTTGATGTTTTTCATGTGTTCTATTGTTTTTTTAGGAGACTGCTGTGAAAAAATTATTAATTTTGTTTCTCGTCTTTTTTCTATGTTTTTTGGGATCAAATTTATCTGCAACCCCTGCTGTCACCGGCTCATCGTCTGATCATCTAGTATTTTATTACACGTTCGATGATGTTGCCAATGCCACAAATTATTCAAGTTCCATTGCAGATTACAGCGATCTTTCCAAAGCTAAAGGAAAAGTTAAGAACACAAATGGAAATTCAGTTGTTCCTTCTTTATCGGCAAGTTTGCCATTAATTGGGGAATCCATAGAATTAGATGGCACAAAATATATAGAAATGGGAGGATATTATCCTCTTCAATCTTTGGGAGAATCAGGAAATCACCAGATTACAATAAGTTTGTGGGTTAGATTTCTCAATACTGCCCCTATAGGCAATGATTGTTTTATAGCAAAAAATACTAACGGAGGCGGAGACAAGTTCCTTTTTGGAATTTGGGGAAGTCAGATGATGGTAAGAATTGGCTCAAACTACCGCCTTCAAACTTATGTAGATGGCACAAACGGCAGTTCAATAAATGTTTACAACAGTGCCTGGCATAATTTCATAGTGACAATTAAAGAAGATCCGAACAATCTCGGGACATCCAAGGCGACTCTTTGGATTGATGGAGTGAAAAGGTGGAACAATCTTACAATAAGCAATGTTTTAGCAGATTCAGATGTTACAACAGGGCAAATTCCTCTTATTGGAATGGATCTTGACGGCTCAAATTTGGATAAAACTGATTGGCTTGAAGCCCATGTTGATGAAATTCAAATTTTTGACAGTGTGGCAAATGATGATGATGCATCAAATTTATATAACAAGCGTTTCGGAACACTTTCTGCTTTTAATGTTTGGACATCTTCTTTGGAATATTACGCCAATGAGAACGGAATAACTAGAACCCATGACAATACTGACGGTTTTCTTTACAATGCGTATGACCAAATGAATAAAAATTCTTATGAATATTTGAATCAAAACTCTGATTTTTCTCAAGTTGCACATGATAATGATGTTCTTCTGAACGAATGGTTGGCTAACTCAGATCAGTCAAACTATGAAGTCGTGCTTCACGGTGGTCACGGTCATTCATTAGGAATAAAAGATTATTATTCTACAGTACTAAGACCATATCATTATACTTATTCCGGGTCAACACGCTGGGTTTTTTATGATGCCTGCAATACCATGAAATATCCTGTTTACGGAAAAATTCCGTGCAGCACGATTTCAGACCCTGATGAAAGATATAGATGTTGTCCAAATACGCAAGTGTCAGACGCTTGTTTCGGAAAACAAATTAACAATGCTGGAACGGAGTTTATAAATAATGAAGGTCGAAATTGGTTCAGCGGAAGATTTGCTTCCAATTCAGGACCTCATGCAATTTTAGGTTTTTCTTCAATAAAAGTATTTCATGCATACAACGATTATAATGCTTGCTCTTGGACTGCAAACGGTTATTTACCAAGTTATTCTGCTCCGAACAGTTTTGGCAGTGATTTTTGTCCTGAATATGATGAAAATTATCCAAGAGATGATGAGAGGGTTTTGTTTAATTCGAAATTTTGGAAGGATGTAATGGTCAACAACCTGTCTATTTGGGAAGCTTATAAAAATGCAATAGACCAAAGAGAAGTTAATATTTCTGTTGATCCTCACTCAGTAGAGGCCTCAATCGTTTATAAGAAAAATACTTCCATAGGTTTTGATGGAAAGGATGAAACTTGGAACAGCACATATCGCGGTTCCATGTCATCTTCAGACGAACTTACTCAAGACACTTATGTTTCTCTAAGAATTATACAACCGCTGCCTTATCTTATTCTTGAATTCCCAACTTATTCTTTGGAGCATTAAATGAAATACTTAATATTTACGCTTATTATTTCAGCTGTCTTTTATGTTTTCGCACAAACGGTAGATTATGACGAAAATGCGGCAATGTTTCTAGATAATCTTCAAATCAACAGCAACACTGCAGTGCATTCAGATTTTATGTCAGGAGATTCTTTATCGGAAAGTTTTATAAATTCATGGATTGAAACTCCGAATTATATCTATTCCAAAGCGGTCAAACATGCTGACATGATGAAAATAGTCAGCAAAGCAGATTCTTTGTTCGGAAAAGAATATGTGACAAAATATGATGATAATTCCGGCAAGCTTGTAAGAAAACTGAAAAAGAGGCTGAAAATTGATTCCAAAAACTATCCTGCGGCAGAGCATATTAATGAACTGACTCAAGAATTCATAGTAAAAGCTACTAATTTTTTGAAACAGATTCCTGAGATAGGTGAAAAAGTAATTGTTGATTCTGTAGGTATCGAAAAGTCAGGTTCAACTCTGAGAGAAAACGATGTCTATCGGATTACTGAAATAAGAGTGTTCTTTAGGCGGGTTTTTGATGGGGCTGTACTTAACGATGGCATTATTCCTGTAAAAATTGTTTTTGATACTGCCACAGAAATTATTAAACATTTCGAAGTTAATTGGAATGATTATGAATTCTTGCCGAATTTTAATTATTTTTATGAATACGGCATAAGTGATGTTTCTAGAAATATTCGCAATGGCTTGGCGCAAGGCAAGTTTTCAGTCGGAATTTATGGCGAAGAAATTTTTGATTTAATTCATGTCTATAGTGTCGAAAAGATTTGGAGAAAAAAATATTGTAACGGGGAATATTTTTTGATTCCGGCATTGAGATTTTACACAAAAGTATATTCAGAAAACGGAATTAAGTCTATTCCTGAATTGGCTGAAGACAATGTTAAAGAAACTTTTTTAACCCCTGTTTATGAACTAGTTTATAGTGAAATTTGTCAATAATTGAATGGAGGAACCCATGAAAAAAGTTATGTTTCTATCAATTTTGTTCTTTTCGTTCTTTGTTTCTGCAGAGGATGTTACATGCGAAAATGAAGCCGGAGATTGCAAACTTTCAGGCAATGAATATGTATGTAATTGCCAAAGACTTGCCGGAGTAGGAAAGGTCAGTGGAAATTTGACCGGCGAGGAAGCTGATGAAGAACTCTGTGAGTCGTATCTTGAGAACAATTGCGGCAAAGAAAAACCAACAGTTATAAATCAATGTGGTGATAAACTTGATTATTGCATCACTTATTATGCGGAAACATCCCAATGCAACAAAAATCAAACAGAGTACATGACAGAAGATGAAATAAGAATTGAAGTTGAGTCAGACGAATGGAATCGCACAAAGGAAAAAGTTTATAATGGTTGCTGCTTGTTTTTTGAAAGAGCCCAAATAAATTATGAATGTCTCAAAGAAAATTGTGTAGATTTCGCAGACGAATGTTGTGCAGAATGTGCTCTTGAAGCTAACGATGGTGCTGACACGGCAGACACCGTTGATACCGACGACGGCGGCGATATCGTTGATACAGCGGACACAGCAGATACTGTTGATACTGCTGATACTGATATCACTGATACGGCAGATACCGGTGATAATGGTGACACAGAAGTCATTTCTCCGGCACCGGAAGATGACTCTGCCGATAGTACTGACACCGATGATGTAGATACTGCAAATACTGATGCTGATGATACCGCAAATACCGAAACTCCGAAGGACGGTTCTGCTCCGGCAGAAGATACAACAGACGGTGATAAAAAAGAAGAAAGCAAATCGGACGGCTGTTTAATGCTTTTCATCTGACATAAAATCCAGAATAAAATTCATTTCTCCCGTTGACTTTCCGAAATATTGCATTAAAAAAATAACCGCAACTTAGAGTGGAGGTTCTGATGTACGAAGGCAAAGAAAAAGAAGCTGCTCAGGAAGTTATTGACAATGGGGCTAAATATTCAAAACATTTCAGCGAAGATTCGTTTTTTGGTAAAATAAAGGAATACGGAAAGGCAGCCGGAACAAAGGTCGTTTTCGCGGCGTTACTTCTTTTCTACGCGATGAAAAGCGACAAGATGCCTTTGACTGAAAAGGCTTTAGTCGTTGCGGCACTCGGTTACTTTATTCTTCCGATAGATTTGATTCCCGATTTCATTCCGATTGTTGGATATGCTGACGACTTGACCGCGCTTTATGTCGCTCTCAAAAAAGTTACTTCTTATATCGATGACGACATAATCAATCAGGCGCGTAACAAACTCACCGGCTGGTTCGGCAACGTTGACGAAAATGACATCCAAAGTGTTCTTAATATGCTGCTCTGATCATGAAGAACTATCCGCCTTCAATAAAAGATTTCATTGATTTCGGTAAAAGCGGCGGGATTTTTTTCGTCCACTGCCCTGAACGCTATGTCTTAAAGACGATGAAAGGTGAGATTTCAGCTTTGTCTGACGGTGACAACGGTGTCGAAGTGTGCTTTTTTGATGCCGGTGAAAACAAAAACGCTGTCACGGAGGCAATCGGTACAGCAAGCGAGATAACTCTTTTTGCTACCAGCAGGGTTGTTGTCCTCGATATTCCCGAAAAAATCTCCGATGCCGATCAGAAAGCGCTGGAACGCTACATCGATTCATGTGAAACGACGAACTTTCTCATCGTTTTTCTAAGTGAAATCGATAAAAGGCTCAAGTTCTTTAAGTCATTGCAGAAATTGACTAAAATTTACTTTCCCGTTCCGCTTCCTTCGACAGTCGAGCTTAAAAATTTCATAAAGAATGAGTTCAAGCCTTTCACGCCGGACGAAAATCTCATTGCGTTTTTCCAGAACGGCGCGAATCAGGATATGTTTTTCATTCACAACGAGATCGAAAAACTGAAACTTTACGCTGACGCAAAGCAGATAAAAGCGATGACCTACGACTCAATGTCACTTGTTTTGAACGACCTCAGCGAGCAGGTGATCTTCAAAATAATGGATTTTCTCGTTTCGGGGAAAAAAGCGGCCGCGATATCGCTTTACCGCGAAACTCTGGTCGTCGAAGCCGAACAGAAGGTCAATCCGGTGATGATCTCGATGTTTTTCAAGCATTTCAAGGCGATAATGCAGATAAAGATCATGGCTCATGAAGGGAGAAACAGCGAAATTTCATCGTATCTTGCCGCTTCGAAAGTTTTTTATATGCGTGGAAACGCGTCTGTAATCGCTGCAAAATACAAAAATTCAACTGTTCTGCAGGCCTTGAAACGTATTGCAAAAATAGAGCTCGGCATGAAAGGGGCGGCAGAAACGGGAACTACCGAAACAAACCTCGAAATCGAACGGTTTATGTCCGAATTTTTCCTTTAATACTTATTCAATTTTTGACTTAGCACATCTTTGTGCTATATTCGCGCGCTAATTTTTTTGGGAGGCCAAAATGAAAGGACTTACCTTTCAGGAAATGATCGTTCGACTTGAAAAATTCTGGATGGAACGCGGCTGCATACTGGTTCAGCCGTGGGATTTGGAAATGGGTGCCGGAACATTCCACCCGGCGACGTTTTTTTACGCGCTGAATCCGGCGAATATAAGCTCTGTCTATGTCCAGCCGTCGCGCAGACCGACTGACGGCAGATACGGCGAAAGCCCGAACAGAATGCAGAGGTTCTATCAGCTTCAGGTTCTCATAAAACCGAGCCCGAAAGACGCCCAGCAGCTTTATCTCGAAAGCCTTAAAGTCATCGGGATCGACCCTGCGGAGCACGATATCCGCTTTGTCGAAGACGACTGGGAAAGCCCGACTCTGGGTGCATGGGGTCTCGGCTGGGAAGTATGGCTTGACGGAATGGAGATCAGCCAGTTCACATACTTCCAGCAGGTAGGCGGAATCGACCTCAAACCGGTTCCGGTTGAGCTTACCTACGGCTTGGAAAGGATCTGCATGTACCTGCAGGGCGTCGAAAACGTTTACGATCTGCAGTGGAACGACAAAGTCAAATACGGCACGGTCCACAAGGCTGACGAAGTCGAATTTTCGACTTTCAACTTCAAAGAGGCGCCTGTTGAAGATTTCTTCGCGTTTTTCGACAAATACGAGAAAATTTCGAAAGAACTTATCGAAAAATCGCTTCCTCGCCCCGCTTACGAATTCTGCATCAAGGCAAGCCACGCGTTCAACATTCTCGATGCAAGAGGCGCTATTTCGGTCACTGAAAGGCAGAGATACATCATGCGCATCAGAGACCTTGCGTGTGCCGCTGCAAAAAAATACGCTGAAAGTTTTAAGGAGGAATAAATGTCGGATTTTATTTTTGAAATCGGTTATGAAGAGTTTCCAGCAAGTTTTATTCTTCCTTTTGTTTCGCAGCTTAAGGAAAAGATACTTTCCGAGCTTGAAAAACAGCGCGTAACTGTCGGAAACTGCAAGGAATTTTCAACATGCTCGAGAACGGCTCTCGTCTGCACCGGACTTCCCGAAAAGCAGCCTGACATCCGCGAAAAAGTCACAGGCGCACCGAAAAAAGTTGCTCTCAACGCTGACGGGACCCTTTCCAAAGCTGGCGAAGCCTTCCTTGCAAAGAACAAAATCACTGACTATTTCTTTGAAAATAGTGAAAAAGGCGAAGTGATCGCAGGATACGTCGAAGAAAAGGGAAAAACTCTCGAAGAAGTCATCGCTCCAATCGTAAAATCGGCTCTCCACGCTGCAAACTTCAAAAAAAGCATGCGCTGGGCGGAGAACACTTTCGCGTTCGCAAGACCGATCAGATGGATAATGCTTTCGATCGACGGAAAACCGGTCGAAGACGATTTCGAAGGGATAAAATTCTCGAAAACTTCTTTCGGACACCGCTTCCTTTCAAACGGAGCTCTTGACGTAAATGCTTCGAATTATTACGAAATTCTTACGGCGCACTATATTATGGCCGACAGAACTGAAAGAAAGAAGTTCATCCGCTCAGAAGTCGCGAAAAAAGCCGAAGAACTCGGACTTATCGCAAATATCGACGAAAATCTTCTCGATGAAGTCACCGACATGGTCGAATATCCGCATGTCGTCATCGGCAACATTCCCGAAAAATACAAAAACCTGCCGGTAGAACTCGTTGTAAAAGTCCTCAAAAAGGATCAGAGATACTTCACTTTGAGCGATAAAAATTCGCAGGTTATCAAGTTCGCAAGCGTTCTCAACAACATTCCGCGCAACGATTCGCTTGTCATCGAAGGAAACGAAAAAGTTGTCGCAGCACGTCTTTCCGATGCCGCTTTCTATTTCAACGACGACCTTGCGAAAGATTTCGGCGCGCTCAAGGAAAAGCTGAAAGGAGTCCTTTTCCAGAAAGATCTCGGAACTTACAGCGAAAAAGTCGAAAGAATCTGCAAGATCGCCGCTTTCATCGCCGGAAAATACTTCACGCTTGACGATGCGGCGAAAAAACGCCTCCAGACTGCCGGCGAAATGATCAAAAACGACCTCGTAACGGGCGTTGTTTTCGAATTTCCCGATCTGCAGGGAATCATGGGGCGTTACTACGCACTTCACGCCGGTTTTGCAAGCGACATCTGCGAAGCGATGTACGAGCACTATCTTCCGATAAACGCAGGTGACGAACTTCCTAAAACCGAGATCGGAACGATCTTAAGCATGTCCGATAAAATAGACACGATCGTAGGCGGATTCATGGCAGGAATGAAGCCAAGCGGCTCCAAAGACAAGTTCGCGATACGCAGAAACGCTATAGGTTTCCTCACAGTCGCGCAGAATTACAGCCTTGACATCAAGGAAGTCGTCGAATTCGCATGGAACCTCATTGTTCCGCGCATCAAAAACGCGAAAGAGGAGATGAAGCAGGAAATAATCGACTTCATAGTCGCAAGATACAACGGCGTTTTGAGCTTCGACACCCCTGTCATCCAGGCTGCGACGGCACGCGACGCCGAATTTCCGAAAGTTGTCGCAAAACGGGCCGAGACGATTTCGCGCCTTCTCAAGGAAAGCGGGATTTCCGAACTCGTCCAACTTTACAAACGCGGCTGCAACATCCTGAAAAAACAAGACTTTACAGTCGGAACAGTCAACAAATCACTTTTCGAGCAGGATGAAGAGAAGAACCTTTTTGCCGAAGTCGTCAAAGTCGAAAACGAAATCAAAACAATGCATGACAATTTCGATATCGCGATGAAGATCCTCTCGCTCAAACCGGCACTCGACGCATTCTTCGACGCTGTTTTCGTAATGCACGACAACGTTGAAATAAGAACGAACAGAATGAACCTCATCGGTAAAGTTACCAGCTTGGTAGCCGAAAATATCGGTGAAATAAGCTTTTTGAATATTTAGGGAGGAAAAAATGGCTGAAAACAAAGCTCAGGAACCAAAAACCGTTCCGCAGATGGACGAAAACGAGATTATCGCCCGCAAAAAAGAGAAAGTCAGTGCGCTCAGAGCAGAAGGGATCCACCCTTACGCAAATAGTTTCGCTCCCGATTCGACGGTAGAAAAGGTCGTTGAATACTGCAAGACTCAGACGAAGGAAGAACTTGAACAGACAGGTAAACCGCTTGAATTCGCAGTTGCAGGCAGGATCATGTTCCTCCGCATCATGGGAAAACTCGCTTTCGCAAACCTCAAGGACGAGACGGGTTCGATCCAGATCCTTTTCGCAAAAGACTTCCTCGGCGAAGATTTCGCGAAGTTCAAAAAGGCTTTTGATGTCGGCGACATAGTCTGGGTAAAAGGCGAAGTTTTTGTTACAAGAACGGGCGAATACTCAATCCTTGCTCATAAAACCGAGCTTCTCACAAAAAATATCAGGCCTCTTCCCGAAAAATTCCACGGACTTACCGACAAAGAGCTTCGTTACAGGCAGCGTTACCTCGACCTCATCATGAACGATGACGTCAGAGAGACTTTCAAAAAGAGAGTGAAAATCATCAATTTCATCAGAAACTATATGAACAACGCAGGTTTCATGGAAGTCGAAACCCCGATGATGCATCCGCTTGTCAGCGGTGCCGCGGCGAAACCTTTCATCACGCACCACAATGCGCTCGACATTCCGCTTTACATGAGGATCGCGCCGGAGTGCTACCTCAAAAGACTTCTCGTCGGCGGACTCGGCAAAGTTTATGAGATCAACCGCAGCTTCAGAAACGAGGGAATGGACCTCAAACACAACCCGGAATTCACGATGATGGAATTCTACTGGCCCTACGCGACCTACGAAGACCAGATCCGCTTCACCGAGGAGATGATCAGCAAACTTTGCGTTGAGATAAATGGCTCGACCGAAGTTGAATACGACGGAATGAAGATTGATTTCAAAGCTCCCTGGAACAGAATGACAGTCGAAGAAAGCATCGTAAAATCGGGCGTTTGCACCGAAGGAGACCTCAAAGACAGAGAAAAACTCATTGAAATTGGCGTTAAAAACGGTCTCGACAAGGCAACTCTTGAAGGAATGTCACGCTATAAAATAATCATGGAATTCTTTGACAACTTCGTCGAAGAACACCTTATCCAGCCGACATTCATCACAAAATATCCGACCGAAGTGAGCCCGCTTGCTCGCAGAAACGACGAAAACCCCGAATACACCGACAGATTCGAGCTTTTTGTCGCAGGAAGAGAACTTTCCAACGCATTCAGCGAACTCAACGACCCAAAACAGCAGTATGATTCATTCGCAGCTCAGGTCGAAGCTAAAAAAGCAGGCGACGACGAAACAATAGATATGGACAGCGATTACATCCGCGCCCTTGAATACGGCATGCCGCCGGCAGCAGGACAGGGAATCGGTATCGACAGACTTGTCATGCTCATGACCAATTCGCCGAGCATCCGCGATGTCATTCTTTTCCCGACGATGAAACCTGAGAAATAATTCCAAAATCTTGCCATTTTTGCTTTTTTTCGTATAATATTTTGTTTTTGTATATTATGTTACTTTATAATATTTAGGAGTTTTGAAATGAAGAAGGTGTTTTCTTTCTGTATTGTTTTATGTGCAATGTTGTTTTTTGTTTCCTGCGGCGACAGCGGCAGTGACAACAAAGGCAAGAAGCAGGGTGAGCTTTACGGCGCATGTTATCCGAACAAAACCTGTAATGAAGGTCTTGTCTGCGACGATGAGAACGATGTCTGTCTCCCCGGTGACGATTCCGACATTTCGGATACCGCTGTAACGGATAACGATATAACGGACACCGATGATGCCGATACAAGCGATACCACTGACGACACGGACACAAC